>JANQOD010000307.1 GCA_028289745.1 Allomuricauda sp.
CGATTATTGGGTGATATGCGTTCATACAATTACGTAATCATGCCCGTACATGACTTTGACCAGGTCGTGTACCGCATTCGCGCCATTGATTTTGACCAGCAATGTTTTGAAGGAAATCTGAAGGTGTACCGCCCCCAATTTTTTAAGGAAAACTTTCAAATGGTCGAACTCGTACGTACCAAACTGCAAATACATTCCGTAGATCAATATAAAATTGAGGAAAGGTCCATCATAGCCAAACGAATCTTAAGTTCTGAGAAGCGTGTTGGAAGATTGGTAAATGCCGCGAAAACCGATAAAATTTCGTTGCCCGAACATATTAAAACCCTAAGAGCACAGATTTATGACCTCACCCATGACATGCACTTTAAAAAATGTGAAACCATGGGGCAAATTTTGGATCTCGCCCTTGATTTTGTCAGGCGAAACTATGAAAATGTCAGTATGCGCCAGATTATTGAGAAGCGGTTTTGATTTGTTAGACGTCAGACGCTGGATGATGGGTGTTAGATGTTTGGTAATCTGTGTTTTAGTCTCTGTTTTTAGGTTCAAGGTTAATTTTGCCCACTGCCCACTTCATACCGCCCACTGCATACTGCCCACTGTCCACTGCTTACCGCCCACTGCCCACTGCCTACCGCCCACTGCCTACTGCCCACTGCATACTGCCCACTGCCTACTGTTCACTGCCCACTGCATACCGCCCACTGCCAATTTTCCATCGGTCACTAACTCTTTTGTTCTTTGTTGAAATATACCAGATAATAGTACATCTGCCGTTCTTCGTCCCAGCCCTTTTCAACAAATTTCTCTACCGATTCAGGGTTGATAAAATCCATTTTAATTTGAATGTTGGTGTCGAGGTTGATGACATTCTTTATTTTCTTTCGGGTATCTGAGACCGCTTTGTTGGCGATATCAAAACTGGAAACATCCTCAATGCTGTATTTGGGACCTTTTTCGACCTTATAGTGCCTAAATTCGGGTATCAGTTCGGGATTGTCCATCACCTCATTCAAGAAATGGGTTTCCTCAAAGTTGTCATTTTTGGCGAAATGGTTCACGGCCCGGTTCATGAAAAGCACTTCTTGTTGCTTGTCTTCGGCGGGCAAGACCACATCTTTTGCAAAATTTTGGCAGAACTTCAAATAGTTTTTGGTGTAGAAATTTTCATCTGCAAGGGGAATCAATCCCAAGAAATCTTCTAACCAATATTTGGTATCATAGCGGTTGTTATCTACTGAAAGCACTTTGAAACCTTCTTCTTTTTTGGTGTTGAAGATTAGACAGCCTTTATCCAACTTATTGATGTTGATGCCCTGTTTGATAAGGATTTTGAGGTTATCGCCCTGCTCTTCGAATTGTAAAAAGTCGTTTTTCAATTCGCTCTTGAAAATTCCGACGCCATCAACTTTTTCATTATCCATGACAAGATTTGAGAAGTACACGACACACACCTCACCACTTTTGATATGTGGATGGTCAGATTCGCCATGAAGCTGTTTTGCTATTTTTTTTGAGACTTCGTGCATTTTGGTAGGCGTTAAGAATATTTCAACTGCTGCGGCATACATTCCATTGAATTCTAAATCGGCTTCATGAAAGAAACGATAGTAATTCTCTTCTTTTTCGCGAAAGGGCTTAAAAAAATACTCTTTTAAAAGTCCGGTTACTTCATCGTTCAGGGTGTATGGCTCTTTCGATAAAAACAGAGCTTCATTTTTATGCTTATTGCCTACACGGTGTAATGAAAGGCTCTCGATTTGGGCAGAAAATAGGTTGAGCATTGTTTTGTTAAAGGTTAAAGGTTAAAGGTTAAAGGTTAAAGGTTAAAAGGTTAAAAGGTTAAAGGTTAGAGGTTAAATTAATTCCAATTTTCATCAAAGTCAAAATCGTCGTAATTATCGAGTGTTTCATCAATATCGAAACCTGAATCTGACTTGAACTCTTTTTCCGGAGGGGAATCTGGCAATTCACCAAAACTGAAAAGCAAATTGGGATAAGCCTGTCCATCCAATTTATCGACTATGTCGGCCAACTCGACAAAGAACGTCCACATGCTCAGATAGTCATAGACATAGATTAACTTGGGCGATGCTTCAGTCAGAACATCCCCTAAAAGTGTTTCGCTCATCAAACGGGCACCGTTGCCCGATTCACCCATGTCGAACAAGACAATTTCCTCGTCTTGGTTCCACTCATCATCACAGGTATAAAAAGAGGCCATTTCATTTCCCATAAATCCGAAAGACTGGGTAATGGTGTTATGAAAATCTTCTAAAGTACTTTTGTTTTCGATTTCGATATCCCTGAAGACATCTTCTTCGGCATCCAATATAATTCTGATTTTATAGATCATTCAAAGGGTTTTTGATCACTTGCAAAGGTACAACTCCAGTAACCTTTCGCAACCTACCTATTTGGTAAATCTGTGTAAGGTAAAGGTCATCGCTGCCAATAGAAAAAAAGCGAATACTTGGTGTACTACACCCAGCCAAACAGGCACCGCATAGAGTAGTGTGAGTACACCCGATATGAATTGCACCAATACCAATATCAAAAGGGCATTTACGCCCTTCTTCTGATAAAAGGTCATTTCAACTTTGTGGGCTTTGTAAGCGATGAAAACAATCAGGCCGACAACAATATAGGCCAAATAGCGATGGATGAACTGTACGCCACTTTTTCCTTCGATGAAGTTCTTCAAAAGTGGGTTTTGCTCGATATACACCGTTTCGTGCATCAATTTTCCCTCGCTCATCATGGGCCAATGGTTGTGAATGAAGCCTGCATCAAGCCCGGCGACAAAAGCCCCCCATATTATTTGTAGCAGTAGAACGGTCAGTGTGAACCTGACAAGGTTTCTTAAATCGGCAATTGCTTTTTTTCTGTCTGGGAACATTAAATCAAGTGCTACCCACAGTGTATAGGCGAAAGTGATAAAGGCTGTGGTCAGGTGCGCTGCCAATCGATAGTGGCTGACATCAGGCCGGTCGATGAGTCCACTTTTGACCATATACCAGCCCAAGAATCCCTGAAAAGCGCCAAGAACAAGCAAAATCAGCGCTTTTTTAATGGTAGGTTTCGATATTTGCTTTCGCACCAAAAAATAAACGAAGGGCACTAAGAATACGATACCTATGAACCTACCGATAACCCTGTGCAGCCATTCCCAGAAATAGATGTCCTTAAAATCCTCCAATGTGAAATGCTGGTTGAGTTTTTGATATTCAGGATACTGTTTGTAAAGCTCAAAGGCCTCTTGCCATTCAACCTCGGTCATTGGGGGTATGGTGCCACTGATCAATCGATAATTCGAAATTGAGAGCCCTGAATGGGTCAACCGTGTGATGCCGCCCACGACCACCATGATGAATATCAATACACAGCCTATCAACAACCAGGTGATCACTGCTTTGTTGTCTTTTTTTTGGTCTTTATTCACTATTGTTTGGGTTTAATCCGATTTCTTTTCCTTTTTTGAGCATATATCGATGGGCCGCGGCATATTCGTTTCGTATTTCACCTTCAAGAATGGCCTCTTTGATGGCCTCTTTGATGACCCCTATTTCTTTGGATGGTTTTAGGCCAAAGGTCTTCATGATTTCTTCACCGCTAATGGGTGGCTGAAAGTTTCTTATGCGGTCACGCTCTTCGACCACAATGATCTTCTGACGGACTTTTTTGAAATTGTTGAGATACTTTCTTTGTTTTTTAGGATTCTTTGTGGTGATATCGGCCTCGCAAAGGGTCATTAGATCATCAACATGATCACCGGCATCAAAGATCAAACGCCGCACCGCCGAATCGGTGACATGGTCTTCGGCCAAAATAATGGGCCTTGAACTCATCAGTACCATCTTCTGCACAAATTTCATTTTGTCATTGAGTGGAAGCCGTAATCTCTTGAACAGTTTATAGACCATTTTTGAGCCGACAAATTCATGGGCATGAAAGGTCCATCCAATTTTTTTATCGAAACGCTTTGTGGGCGCTTTACCGATATCGTGAAGCAATGCCGCCCAGCGCAACCAAAGATTATCAGTGGTTTGGGCAATATTGTCGACCACTTCGAGCGTATGCCAAAAATTGTCTTTATGCCTTTGGCCTTCGACTTCTTCGATACCCTGTAAGGCGATCAGCTCTGGTAAAATAAGTGCTAAAAGCCCTGTTTGGTGTAAAAGGGCAAAGCCAATGGAAGGCTTATCGGTCATCAAAGTTTTGTTCAGCTCGTCGAC
The DNA here is from genome assembly GCA_028289745.1 of Allomuricauda sp. GTDB lineage: Bacteria > Bacteroidota > Bacteroidia > Flavobacteriales > Flavobacteriaceae > Flagellimonas_A. The sequence continues at coordinate 4,239 of JANQOD010000307.1, forward strand.
CGTACGCTCTTTTGATACAATTTTTAGACGGTCTTTGCTCTGGGCGATGGCCTGCAAAGATTTTAGTTCGATGGTGAAATTAAGTTGAGAGGCAAACCTAATGGCCCGCATCATTCGCAACGGGTCATCTGAATAGGTGATATCGGGATTGAGTGGAGTGCGAATAAGATTTCTGTTCAAGTCTCCCAAACCATCGAAGGGGTCAAGTAGATTACCAAAGGTTGCGGCATTGAGTGATAAGGCCAGTGCGTTGATGGTAAAATCACGGCGTTTTTGGTCATCTTCAAGTGTGCCGTCTTCAACAACGGGTTTTCTACTGTCATGGCGGTAGCTTTCTTTTCGGGCACCGACAAACTCAAGCTCAAGCTCTCGATGTCTGATCATAGCGGTACCAAAGTTCTTGAAAATGGAAACTTTGGGTTTTCCTTTTAGCCGAGAGGCTACTTTTTTGGCAAGCGCTATTCCACTTCCCACAACGACGATGTCAATATCTTTCGGACTTTTTTTTCCAAGGAGGTAATCCCTCACAAATCCCCCGATGACATAACAGTCCATTGATGCTTCATCGGCAATTGTCCCTATGGTCTTGAAGATGTTATGTTGTAATGCGTGCTTGTGGTTCATGTTAGCGCCGCCATCGATGGGCATCCATTTATTCCATCTGCAAATTTACGGCATAGTACACTGCTTTAAAAATAGCTTGCAGATCGGTTTTGAAATTATCTTGAAAGAGGTACGTACCTAAGTTTCGGTTATGAATTTTTGACCTTCAGGTACCTTTGGCAGTTCTATGTAGCTTCCTAGTATTTGGTTGTACTTTTGAGGGATGAACTCCTTACGGCCATCAGTGGGGTAAAATGTCATTTCCCCAAAATATATAGCGCCTTCAATGTTATAGAAATCAACCCGTACGAAAGGAAGGTTATCGGCCAGCTTTGCGGCCAGATCCACCATAAGTTCAAAATTCTTCGGTTTCTCCAAACTTCCTTCAAAAAACTTGTTTTGTTGTGTTGTAAAAGGAAGTTTTTGCCAGTCAAGGTCGTAGTAGCATCTCAAATCTTGAATGCCCCTTTCCATATCGATTTGTACAAATTTGGGTTTTCCTGAAAAGCAAAAGAACTTATAATCATTTACAGTTGGCTTGCCTATTTCTTCCAAAAACTTTTCTACAATTATTCTTGGTTTGACGTTTTTGTATGCCCATTCCAGTCCGCCACGATAGTACTGGTTTTTTCCCATCCACTTTCTTAAAAGGTACTTCGCCCGTGTTTTATTCAGCTGCTCTTTATCTTTTACAATAATGTTGAAATGAAACCCGTGTGTGGCCTTCATCACAAATTTTTGGGGAAGTGCTTCGAAGTCGACTTGGCTTGTTTTATCATATACGGCTATCAGCTCGTTCAGATACTGTTTTCCAATTTTTTCTTCCACATAGGATCTTACCTCATATTTGTCGACCAATTGGGTAAGAATGGACGGCTTATAGAAAACTTTTAACCAATGTATTTTCTGGTTGAATTCAATCGGATTCCATAAATCGAGTTTTTTGCCCGAATAATATTCGTAATAGATTTTAACGTAGATTTTGGGCGGGAGAAATTTCATTTTCTTAAGCAGGCCCAACCAAATTTTTCTCAACTTAAAGGCAATTTATAGAAAAACAAAGATATACATTAGACTTTCATATTTTTGGCACAGCAATTTGCAATCATGGAAAAACCCAAAATCTCGATTATTATCAGTACGTATAATGCTGAAGAGTGGCTCGAAAAAGTATTGTGGGGCTTCAATTGCCAGATTTTCAAAGATTTTGAGGTAGTGGTGGCAGACGATGGCTCCAGGCCTTCGACCAAAGAACTCATCGATCGCTTGGGCGAAGAGGTCTTTTATGATATCAAGCATGTCTGGCAGGAAGATGACGGTTTCCAAAAATCAAGAATCTTGAACAAGGCCATTTCAGCTTGTAGGGCCGATTATATTGTCATGACCGATGGCGACTGTATTCCCCGAGAAGACTTTGTTGAGGTTCATTATATCAACAAAGAGGGTGGCTATTTCATTTCGGGGGGGTACTACATGCTGCCCATGAATATTTCAAAGATGATCACCAGAGAAGATATCGAAAAGCAAAATTGTTTCAATATCCATTGGTTGAAAGAAAAAGGTATCCCCAAGACATTTAAGAACAATAAGTTGCGGGCACGTGGATTCATTTCAAAGCTGTTGAACACTTTTACTCCCACCAACGCGAGTTGGAATGGCCATAATTCTTCTGGTTGGAAAAAAGACATCCTTAATATAAATGGCTTTGATGAACGCATGCAATATGGGGGTCAAGACCGTGAATTGGGCGAACGACTTTTTAATTTCGGTATCAAATCAAAGCAGCTTCGCTATAGTGCCGTTTGTGTTCACCTTGATCATAAAAGGGGATATAAAACTCCAGAATCAATCGCTAAAAATCAAGCGATAAGAAAAGAGACCAGAAAGAAAAAACACGTGTGGACGTATTATGGCATTACCAAGTAGTACGCCAGCTCGTTCTTTTTTTCGAGTCGTTTTAATTCTCTGAAACGTTCTAAAACGCCCAAGGCATTGAGGTAGCAAATAACGATACCTTTCTTGCCGTCTAAAATGCCCAAGCGTAAAAAGTAGTGATTAAAGAATTTCCAGCCTGTTTTAACGACCATTGAAAGATAATTGAAGTGTTTTTCTTTGTAAAAGGCTTCTTTTGCTTTCAGCCTTCCATATCGTAACATCTTCGATTTATAGTCTTCGTAGTTTTTATAGCAGTAATGGGTAAGCTTTTCATTCAAAATACAAGAAGACCCATCGACCTCCAATGTTTCATGTACCAATTTTTTATCGGTGAACCTGACCTTACTTTTTCTAAACAAACGGTGGTTCTTGTCGGTCTGCCAACCACTGAAGCGTAGTACCTTATTTTTGAACATAAAGATGCGATAGAACCAATAGGCTTCGCAGGCATCTGGATCATTGATGGTTTCAAGTATTTCATCACGTAGGGAAGGCGAAACTACTTCATCGGCATCGACAAATAGAATCCAATCATTGCTAGCCTGTTTGAGCGTGAATGATTTTTGGGCCGTGAAATTCTCAAACGGATGTTGTATTACCTTTGCCTTTGGGTGATTGATCAAATATTCGTAGGTACCGTCGTTGCTATAAGAATCAACGACCAAAATTTCGTCTGCAAATGAAACAGATTCAATGCATTTTTCTATATAGCCCAGCTCGTTGTAGGTAATAATCAGGGCTGAAAGTTTTTGTTCTGGGGCACTCAAATCGGTCTAGTTTTCGGTTTATCGTGTCTGGTCTTGCAAAATTATAACAAAAAAAACAGCGGAAAATTGTTTCACTGAAATATTTTCTTACAAAGTCTTGCAAGAATCCATTAATTAGATTCATGTCATGGCAAAAGGTTGTTTTGATTTTAGGGTTTTTTGTTTGAAAAAGTTTGATGTACCTTTCAAACTGCTACATCATGCTCTCGTAAGGCATCGTTCAACGAGGTTTTTTTGTTGGTGCTTTCTTTTCGTTTACCAATGATAAGGGCACAGGGCACCTGATACTCGCCTGCCGAAAACCTTTTGGTGTAACTACCTGGTATAACAACTGAACGCTCTGGAACCCTACTTTTCAACTCTACGGGTTGGTCACCCGTTACATCGATGATCTTGGTCGAGGCGGTCAGTACCACATTGGCACCCAATACTGCCTCTTTCTCTACACGAACGCCCTCTACAACGATGCAACGCGAACCGATAAAGGCATTGTCTTCAATGATGACCGGGGCTGCTTGTAACGGTTCCAATACGCCACCAATACCTACACCACCGCTCAAATGTACGTTCTTGCCGATTTGCGCACAACTGCCAACCGTGGCCCAAGTATCGACCATGGTACCTTCATCGACATAGGCACCGATATTTACATAGCTGGGCATCAAAATGGTGCCAGGTGAGATATAGGCTCCGTGGCGTGCTACGGCATGGGGCACCACACGTATCCCCTTTTGTTGATAACCCTTTTTAAGCGGAATCTTATCATGGTACTCAAAGATGCCCGCTTCGAGCACTTCCATTTTTTGAATGGGAAAATAGAGCACCACGGCTTTTTTGACCCATTCGTTGATCTGCCAGCCGGTATCAGTTGGTTCGGCACAGCGAAGGGCACCTTCATCGATTAAGTCGATCACTTCCCGTATTGCCTTTTGGATATCGGTTTCCTTCAGTAGTTCACGGTTGTTCCAAGCGTTTTCAATCTGTGCCCTCAATGCTGTCATGATGTAAGAATTTCGTCAAAAATAAGGGTTCATCCACAATAATCCACCGAAATTTAAATGAGTAACATTTTTAGGGTTATTTTTGCCAAAAATGTAATTTTTTGGCACGGATAATGGCTTTGGATTATGGCAAAGTGCGAACGGGAATTGCGATTACCGATGAGTTGCAACTAATTGCCTCAGGTCTGACTACGGTCGCAACCGATAAGTTGCTTGATTTTATCGAAAGCTATCTTCGCGAAGAGGAAGTTGAACGTATTATTATTGGAGAGCCCAAACAGATGAGCGGTGAGGTTTCAGCATCAGAAGCCTTGATTCAAAGATTTTTGAAAAAATTCAAGACCCGTTTTCCCAAAATGCCCATTGAACGACAAGATGAACGTTTCACCTCGAAAATGGCGGTGCAGAGCATGCTGGAGGCAGGAGTGACTAAAAAGAAACGCCAAAATAAAGCCTTGGTCGATGAAATAAGTGCAACCCTGATTTTACAGGCCTATCTAGAAAGAAATTGAACCTATGATTTTACCTATTATCGCCTATGGAGACCCTGTGTTGCGCAAAAAGGCGGCAGCAATTGCCAATGACTATCCAAAATTGCCCGAACTCATAGAGAACATGTGGGAAACCATGTACAACGCCAGTGGTGTCGGTCTGGCCGCGCCACAGATTGGCAAACCCATTCGCTTGTTCATGGTCGATGCCACACCCTTTGCCGATGATGAAGACTTAAGTAAAGAAGAGCAAAAACAGCTCGATGGTTTCAAAAAGGTCTTTATCAATGCCCAAATACAAGAGGAGACCGGAAAAGAATGGCCTTTTAATGAAGGATGCCTTAGCATACCCGACATTCGTGAAGATGTAAATCGAAAAGATACCATCACCATCACCTATCAAGATGAGGATTTCAATATCCATACCGAAACCTATGATGGACTGGTGGCAAGGATCATCCAGCACGAGTATGACCACATAGAGGGCATTCTGTTCACCGATAAACTGTCATCGCTCAAAAAAAGATTGCTCAAGAGCCGATTAGACAAGATTTCGAAGGGCAAAATCCAGATAGACTACAAAATGCGCTTTCCCAACCTTAAAAAAGGACGTTAAAAAATTTGATAGGAACCATAAAAACCTAATTTTTACACGATAAAACCTGAAAAGAATGACATTGGATAAAATATTGTCGGTCGGTGGCAAGCCTGGTCTCTATAAACTATTGGCGCAGACCCGGAGTGGTTTTGTGGGTGAATCTTTGTTAGACGGCAAAAGGGTTTCGGTCGGTTTACGAAATAATGTAAGCGTACTTTCAGAAATCGCTATATACACCTTAGAGGAAGAAGTACCGCTGAGGGAAGTATTTCAAAAAATCAAGGATAAAGAAAAAGGAGGTAAAACCGCTATCAGTCACAAAGACGAGAAAATCAAGCTAGAAGAATATTTCTTCGAAGTGTTGCCCGATTACGATGAAGACCGTGTTTATGCCAGTGACATCAAAAAGGTAATTCAATGGTACAACATTCTACATGATAACAACATCACCGATTTTTCAGAACCCGCAGCGGAAACCACCAAAACCGATGAAAAGAAAAGTGAAGGGTCTTCCAAGTAGGCTGCGGTAATTTTTCTACATTATTTTTGAAAAACCTTAAGGTCAACAGTATATACTTTTCAAGCTTGTACATGATTTGTTGTGACCGGTTTTCTTTGGTAATATCTTTAGAATGGGTGGCTATGCCATTGCACTAGTCCCTTTCAATTTCCTTATAGGTATGTTTATGCTCTTTCCAATCTATCAATTTAGAGGGGTAATAGTTTACGTCCATGCGGTCGAGGTAGGGAGTCTGTTGGGCCAAACGTTCTTTATAACTCTCCCAATCGTGTTGGTTTTCGGGTGTCCAGGCCAGTTCGGCATACCCAATGGCCCTGGGAAAGGCAAGATACTCCAATTCGGCACTATTGCTGATGGTCTCTGACCAAAGTGGGGCCTCAAGGCCTAAAATACTTTCTTTGGGCAACCCTTCCACATGTGCGGCCGGACTCCAATTATAGGCACTGTCAACAGGTATATAGGCTGCCCAGTGCAGGCCGTATTCTGACAGTGAATCGTATTGCATGTCGAGATAGGTCTTCGCGGCGGGCGAGAGAATGATTTTTGAGCCGTTTTTGGCCGCTTTGAGGGCGTTATGGGGTTCGTTCCATAATTGGGCCACGGTTGAAGGGTCTATTTTGGCTTGGGCGATCTCGTTCCATCCCACCATGCGCTTGCCATGCTTTTTCACGATTTTCTCCACTTTTTCCACAAAGTGTATGTAATCGTTCTTTTTGGTGACATGGCTCTCATCGCCCCCAATATGAAAATAGGGGCTGGGTGACATGGCCGCTATCTCGCGAACCACATCATCGATAAAGGCATACACGGTATCTTTTCTGGTATCAAAGGTGCTAAAACCAACATGGGTACCCGTATATGCGCTAGGTTTCTTACCATTGCCGTTTAAAATGGGATAGCTGAAAGAGGCTGCGTTCGTATGGCCCGGCATATCTATTTCAGGAATGACCTCTATATGGCGTTCGGCCGCATAACCGACCAATTCTTTGAACTCTTCTTGGGTGTAGAAACCGCCAGGGCCTCCGCCCACTTCCGTTTGCCCACCCACTTCGGTGAGCTTGGGCCATGACTTGATTTCGATGCGCCAGCCTTGATCATCAGATAGGTGCATGTGAAAGGCGTTGTATTTGTAATAGGCGAGCAGGTCGATGAATTTTTTGACTTCCGCTACGGTAAAGAAATGGCGTGCCACGTCGAGCATGGCCCCACGGTATTCGAAAATGGGTTCATCAACAATCTTTCCGGAAGGAATCAACCACATGGGTCTCTCGGCCAAAGTGTCGTTGCTGGTCTCGGGAATCAATTGTCTCAACGTCTGAATGCCCCGAAAAGCACCTGCCGCGGTCTTGGCATTCAACAGAATGGAATCGTTCTTGATATACAGTTGATAGGCTTCAGGGTTATCAGTGCCCAAGGTATCGGTCTGATTGATAAAGATGATTCGTTCGATCGTCTCGTTTTCGTTACTATTCACGTACAGATCGAGGTCTATATGATTTTTGATTTTTTGTGCTAGAAAAACACCTACCTCTTCAAAACCATTTGAAGTTTGCGATGTATATATGGCGGTCTTGGCATCTAAACCAAAAGCTGAGTTGGTGGCAATTACTTTCACCGGTCTTGGTATAAGGGGTGCTTCTGCCAAATCGGTTTTTGGATAGTTTACTTTCTTTTTCCGTTCAGCACAAGCAACTAGAAATAAAACAACTGTAAAGAATAAAAGGCCTTTGGCAGCATCTGATTTGAACATGGGGTAATTTTTTATACGTGATTTGGTCAAATTTACTAAAGACATGTGTGTGATTTCGATATTATTTTTTCAAATGGTGATGATTTCTTTCAAATGGTAGATCAATGCATATATATCTGCAAGGCTTCTTGCCAAATGTCATAGCCTTCTTTGTTCATGTGCAGGCCATCTTCTACGAAAAGACTTTTGTTTACTTTGCGCCCCATTAGCATAGGGTCCCAGATATTGACAAAGGCCACAGCACTGTCAGTGGCGGCGAGCTGTTTCAATTGCTCGTTCAACTTTTGGCATTTTCTTCTCAGTTTCCAGCGGGCAATGCTCGGTTTCACCGAGATGATCACGATTTCGACATTCGAATTCTTTTCTTTGATTTTTTTGATGATGTTCACAAAATTCGAAATGATCTCTTTGGGCTTACGACGATAGAACAGGTCATTGTCACCCTCATAAATGAATACTTTGTTCGGATGATAGTTCAGTACCAACTTATCTAAATACCCCAAAAGGTCATAGCTTAATGACCCTCCAAAACCGGTGTTCAATATTTGGTATTCGGGGAAACGCTCTTGCAGATCATCCCATAGGCGTATGCTAGAACTACCTGTAAAAACGAGGGTAGGAATTTTTGGGTTCCAAGTAGTATCGATTCGACGTTGTATGGCTACCACTTCTTTTGAAAAATCACGAAACTCTTGGGCGTTTCCAAAAAACAGACCCAAAAAGAACAGGCTAACCAACTTTTTCATAAATAAAATGCTATTGTTTGAGCCCGGTAATGCCTTGGGCCACTGACCATTCATAAAAACGCTCGATCCACCGGTCAGAAGGCAAATTTTGTTTTTTCATACCGAAACCATGTCCGCCTTTGGCGTACATATGCAAGGCAACAGGTTTATTGGCCTTGAGCATCGAATTGTAAAGTTCGATGGAGCCCTTGGCCAGCCCTAGGGGGTCATCGGTAGCGCAGATAATTACCATAGGTGGCACATCGTCTTTTGGCGTTTGTACCGGCATGACATCGGTCCAGGCATATACAGGTACCAAAAAGTTGGGCTTGCTCTTTTCATTGTAATTGTAGGCTACTCTCATAGTGACAGCTCCGCCAGCCGAAAATCCCATAAATCCTATTTTATCTGGGTTCACGCCATAAGTTGCGGCATTCTCACGCACGTGTGCAATGGCATTCAACCCATCTTGAATCGATATGGGGATGACCTTGGCTACCTCTTCACCAATTTTTTTGGGATCGCTCACCGACAAATGGCTTATCTCACCCACGCCATCTTCACCTGTGGGCACCAAGCGGTATTTTAATACAAATGCCGTAATGCCCTTTTCGTTCAACCATTTGGCAACATCATTGCCCTCACTGTTTATGCTTAGGGCATATAGCCCCCCACCTGGGGCCACAATGACGGCGGTGCCATTGTTGGTTGCTTCAGAAGAACGAAAAACCTGCATGGTCGGTACCGAAACATTGGTCACCACCTGGGTCTGCCATATGGTGGAGAAATATTCTTTTTCATCGTTTTCCCAAACAATACCTCCGGTATTTCCCCTGGGTAGCTCGATTATTTCTTGTGAAAAGGAAGCGAATGCCAAAAACAGAAATACGGCAACGACCAAATACTTCATCATAATGTTTTTTCGGTTAGTCCAGCACAAAACTTCCCGACAATCCTTCCTGTGAATTGGTGCCGACCATCACATTGAAAGTACCGGGTTCAACCACCCATTCATGCTGTTGATCGTAAAAGCCCAATTCTTTATCGGTCAAAGTAAACGACACTGTCTTTGAGGCACCTGCATCGAGCATAATTTTTTCAAAGCCTTTCAATTCCTTTACCGGGCGCACGATACTGGCAAAGGGGTCTTGCAAATACAATTGTACTACTTCTTCACCGGCCCTATTTCCCGTATTGGTGACCGATACCGAGACCTTTACATTTTTTGGATCGGTGGCATCGATTTGTAAATCGCCATACTGGAAGCTGGTGTAGCTTAATCCATGGCCAAAGGGATAAAGCGGACTGTTTTCTTCGTCGGCATAATGTGACCAGAACACATTGCCTTCTTTATTTACGGGCCTACCCGTACTGTAGTGGTTGTAGTAGATAGGTACTTGCCCCACACTTCGTGGAAAGGTCATGGGCAGTTTGCCACTTGGGTTGTAATCACCGAACAGTACTTGCGCAATCGCGTTTCCGGTCTGGCTGCCCAATTGCCATGTTTCTAAGATTGCAGGTATGTTTTCTGCCTCCCAAGCAATGGTCAGCGGTCTTCCGTTCATCAACACTAAAACAATGTTTTTGTTCACCTCATAAACCGCTTTCAATAGTTTTTTTTGAACAACGGGTATATCAATAGTGGTGCGACTACGCGATTCACCACTCATAAATCCATGCTCACCCAATACCAAGATTACCACTTCGGCACTTTTTGCCGCCTCAACGGCCTCTTGAATACCTGAGGTGTCGGTCTCGTTGACTTTAACATGTTGTAAGAAACTCGCACTATAGAACGCGGTTGGTCCCTGTACAAAAGTGTATTCTTTTGTGTAGGCATCCACTCCCTCTAAAAACGAAACCGCAGAATCATCGTCTGAGGCCAAACGCCAGCTGCCCAGTGGGCTGTTCTTGTCATCGGCCAGATCACCGATGACGACAATGCCTTTTTGGTCTTTGTCGAGTGGCAGTACATTGCCCTCGTTTTTTAAGAGTACAATACTTTTTTTGGCCATCTCTAAGACCCCGGCTTGGTGATCAGGGTGGTATATGCGCGCTTTTTCACGGTCTATATCAGAATATCGGTAAGGGTCTTCAAAAAGTCCCAACTCAAATTTTACCCTTAGAATACGACGTACAGCATCGTTAATTTTAGATTCATCGACTTTTCCTTCTTTGACCAGGCCTGCGAGGTTCTTGAGGTAAGAACCTGAAGCCATATCCATGTCAGATCCAGCATTTGCGGCCAATTCAGCGGCATGGGTCGAATCTTTGGCATGACCATGGGCGATCATCTCGGCAACGGAACCCCAGTCAGATACCACAAAACCGTCAAAATTCCATTTTCCCTTTAAAATTTCGCGCTGTAGCATGGCATCTCCAGTGGCAGGTACACCATTTAAAATATTGAATGCGTTCATAAAGGTTTTCACACCAGCGTCTGTAGCTGCTTTAAATGGCGGAAAGACCAAGTTGTAAAGTGTATGGGTGCCCACATCTACCGTATTGTAGTCTCTACCCGCCTCTGCAAAACCGTAGGCGGCAAAATGTTTGGCACAGGCCGCAATGGTACTCGGGGCAGATAGGTCTTCGCCCTGGAACCCCTTGACCCGTGCTATGGCGATTTTGGAACCCAGGTAGGGATCTTCGCCAGCACCTTCCATAACACGGCCCCAGCGGGCATCATGCGAAATATCTACCATGGGGGCAAAGGTCCAATGTACACCTTCGGCCGCAGCCTCATCTGCAGCGATCTTTGCTGAATTTTCAATGGCTTGTAAATCCCAACTGGCGGCCTCGGCAAGTGGAATGGGGGCCAAGGTCTTTTGACCGTGTACCACATCCAACCCAAAGAGCAGGGGAATGCCCAATCGGGTTTCATTGACGACCAGTTCCTGTAGTTTTTTGGTCTGTTCGGCACCCCTTACATTGAGCATGGCACCAACCCATCCCTTCTTCAGATGTTCATATTTCTCAACGGCATTGCCACCTTTTGGGGCCGGACCTGTAGCATCATAAAAGCCGCTATATAGGTTCATTTGACCCACTTTTTCCTCCAACGTCATCAAATTCAATAGCGAATCAATTTGTTTTTCAAAATTTTGTTGGCTCATAAGCGTTGTGTTACACATAAAAAACGAGATACAAAAAAGCACCGGGAATGAGTTGAGAGCGCGCATAATATTATTTTTATGATGAAGGTAACAAGATACAAACTGATTGGATTTTCAAGAAAGAACTTTTCATCATTTTTTTGACCGTTGATAAATAGGGATTTCTTTTTCTTGAATCGACCATACGGATTGACGGTGAGTTTGTAGTTTTGAATTTCAATGTTTGAGCATGAGCAACAGAAAAAAACAACTGAAGGCCCTTGACCGTTTGTTGACCATTATGGATGATCTTCGGGAGAAATGCCCATGGGACAAAAAACAGACCATGCAATCGCTTCGCCACCTCACCATTGAGGAAACCTATGAGCTGGGTGATGCCATTCTTGACAACGATATGCAAGAAATCAAGAAAGAACTGGGTGATTTATTGCTGCACATTGTCTTTTATGCAAAAATTGGTTCAGAGACCCAAGATTTTGATATGGCCGATGTTGCCAACGATATTTGTGAGAAGCTCATCAACAGGCACCCGCACATTTATGGAGACATTGAGGTCGAAAACGAAGAGCAGGTCAAGCAAAATTGGGAGAACATCAAGCTAAAAGAAGGCAAAAAAAGTGTATTACAAGGGGTGCCAAACAGTCTGCCAGCTTTGGTTAAGGCCAATCGTATTCAAGAAAAAGTGGCAGGGGTCGGTTTCGATTGGGAACAGCCTAAGCAGGTCTTTGAAAAATTGAAAGAAGAATTGGGTGAATTGCAAGAAGAAGTGAAAGTGGGCAATACCAAAAATATTGAAAATGAGTTTGGCGATGTACTTTTTTCAATGGTCAACTACGCGCGGTTCTTGAATGTAAACCCAGAAAATGCACTTGAGCGTACCAATAAGAAATTCATCAACCGTTTTCAATTTTTGGAAAACAAGGCCAAAGAAAAGGGCAAGACCCTGAAAGAGATGACCCTTGCCGAAATGGATGTTTTTTGGGAAGAGGCCAAGAAAATCGATTTGACCAACTGACAATGCTTTAAAATATGGGAACCGTTTACCGTTTTGCACCTGCCCAATATGTTTTTTTTGCCATCACATTACTTTTAGGATGCCAACAAAAAATTCCAGAGGCTGCCTTTGAAAAACCCAACATCCTCTTCATTCTCTCAGATGACCACACCTCACAGGCCTGGGGTATCTATGGCGGGGTTTTGGAAAGTTATGTGCAAAATGAAAACATCAAAAGATTGGCCCGTGAAGGGGCAGTCTTGAACAATGCCTTTTGCACCAATTCGATATGTAGCCCCAGTAGGGCAAGCATCCTCACGGGGCAGTACAGTCACCTGAACCAAGTCTATACGTTGCGCGAGCCGTTGCCAGTGGGGCATCCGAATATCGCCAAGACCTTTTCTGAAAATGGCTACCATACGGCATTGATAGGCAAATGGCACCTTTATCGACAACCCGAAGGGTTTGATTATTTCAATGTATTGCCCGGCCAAGGTAGGTATTGGAACCCTGTATTGAAAACCGAAGACGGATGGAAAGATGGTACCGATGGTAGCGGTGGTATGGTCTATGAAGGCTTTTCTACCGATGTGATCACAGATTTGACCGTTGAACATCTGAAACAGCGCGATACCACAAAACCTTTTTTGATGTTCTGCCATTTCAAAGCGACCCATGAACCTTTTGATTATCCTGAACGGTTTGCTTCCTTGTATGGAGATGTGGAGATTCCAGAACCTGAATCACTGCTCGATTTTGGTCCGGAGACCACTGGCCGCACTTTTGGCGGACAAATTTTGGAACGTTTGGGAAAACGATGGGATGAGGCCACGAAAAATCCTGACAAATTCTGGACAGGCTACCCTGGGCTCCCTTATCAGTTGGATGGATTGGACAGTATTCAAAAGCGAAAGAAAATCTACCAAAAACTGGTGAAAGATTTCATGCGTTCAGGAGCTGCCATCGATGACAACATAGGCAAGCTGCTCGATTTTTTAGAGGAAGAAAGCTTGGCCGAGAACACCATCGTAATCTACACCGCCGATCAAGGCTACTTTTTGGGCGAGCATGGCTTTTTTGACAAACGCCTGATCTATGAAGAATCGATGCGAATGCCATTTGTCATCCGATACCCGAAAAAAATAAAGGGTGGCCGACGTATTGACGATATCATATTGAATATCGATTTTCCGGCACTGCTTGCAGATTATGCGGGTATTGAAAAACCCGAGTATATGCAGGGTGAGAGTTTTCGAGAAGTGCTTGAGGGCAATACCCCTGAAAATTGGCGAAAGCATATGTACTATCGCTACTGGTTGCACCACCCCCATAGACCCGCACATTTCGGCATTCGTGACAATCGTTATAAACTGGTATTTTTCTATGGTCAGGGATTGGGTATGAGCGGGGCTTCCGAAGAACCGACCACACCGCAGTGGGAGTTCTACGATCTATTTAAAGACCCTTACGAATTGCACAATGCCTACGGTGAGACCGAATATGCAGACATCATCGGTGCTATGAAGCAAGCCCTTTTGGAAGAACGAAAAAGATATGGTGATCTAGATGCTTCCCGTTCTGAAATGACCTCCATCTTAGCAGATACCTTTTCCGATGATTCAGAATAGATCGAGAATGTTCAAAAACATTCACGGAAAAGAAAGCGGCAACTGAGGTGAACATTTTATCTTTGTGGGCTTTCAAATTTCGTAGTTGTGTTTCAGCAGTACACCAAAGAGTTCGGTTATAACTTAAAACTTGCCTATCCCGTAATTTTGGGGATGCTGGGGCACACGTTCGTGGCCTTTGCAGACAATATCATGGTGGGGCAATTGGGTACGGCCGAACTGGCTGCGGTATCATTGGGCAATAGTTTTATTTTTATTGCCATGTCGTTGGGTATTGGTTTTTCAACAGCCATTACGCCACTGGTCGCCGAAGCTGATGGGGCCGGTAACAAGCAAAATGGTAAAAATGCCCTCAAGCACGGACTTGTACTTTGCACCCTACTTGGTATTTCATTGTTTCTCATTATTCTAATGAGCATTCCATTGATGAACCATATGGACCAGCCAATTGAGGTGGTCGAATTGGCGATTCCTTATCTGCAATTGGTGGCCTTTTCATTGGTTCCCCTAATCATGTTTCAAGCGTTCAAACAGTTTTCTGAAGGGCTCTCGCAAACGAAATACCCTATGTACGCCACTATCTTGGCCAATGTGGTAAACATTGTGTTGAACTATCTATTGATCTTTGGTTCTTTTGGCTTTCCGAAGTTGGGCATCGTGGGAGCTGCCATTGGAACACTTGCCTCGCGATTCATTATGTTGGGATTTCTTTGGATGCTATTAAAGCGAAAGAAAAAATTCAGTTTTTATGTCACGGGCTTCAACTTTGCCAAGATTGAAAAAAGGGTCATGAAAAAGATTTTGGAATTGGGCTTTCCTTCTGCATTACAGATGTTTTTTGAGGTGGCCATTTTTACCGCGGCCATTTGGTTGAGCGGTGTGTTGGGCAAGAATCCCCAAGCGGCCAACCAGATTGCCCTTAACCTGAGCAGTATGACCTTTATGGTGGGCATGGGCCTCAGTGTTGCGGCCATGGTACGGGTGGGCAACCAAAAAGGACTCCAGAACTTTCATGAACTGCGCAGAATTGCTCGATCGGTGTTTTTTTTGACTTTTCTGTTAGAAATCATTTTTGCCGCCCTTTTTCTTTTGGGGAGACATTGGTTTCCGACCATATATTTGGATTTGGATGATCTAGCCAATATGACAGACAATACCGAAGTTGTTGCCCTGGCGGCCCAATTATTGTTGGTAGCGGCCTTTTTTCAGATTTCAGATGGTATTCAAGTAGTAGTACTTGGGGCGCTTCGCGGTCTGCAAGATGTGAAGATTCCGACTTTGATCACTTTTTTTGCCTATTGGGTGATTGGCTTTCCCATAAGCTTCTACCTTGGCCTTCACACCGATTTCAAGAGTATGGGCATTTGGATAGGACTGCTCGCCGGCCTTACGGCATCTGCCGTATTGTTGTATCTTCGATTTGACCTTTTGACGAAAAGATTAATACTAAAAGCATAGAAATATGGAATTGCCAAAATTCCTGCTGGGTGACAATACCGACTATCCCAATGGCATATTTGTGGTGCATACCGACTATCCACGATTCATTATCAATCTTGAAAACGATGAGGTTGAATGGCTCGAAGAATTCTCTAAGGAAGATGAGCAAGAACTGGAGGCTGAGGCCGAAAACCTCATTAAGGCAGCTACAGCCTTTTACGATAGGGAAGTATCACGCTACGAAGAATAGCCATGTTAGAGCATTTGGTTCAACTCGATAGAGAAGTTTTTCTTTTTTTGAATGGCCTGGGCACCGAAACTTGGGATGGTTTTTGGATGTTCATGACCAATAGCAAGAGTGCAATACCACTTTATTTGGTACTTCTCGTATTGACTTACCGCATTTTTAAACTCAAAAAAACCGTTCTCATTTTGGTCAGTGTCGCCCTGCTGATCACCTGTACCGATCAGCTTTCGAATTTTTTCAAGTACGGGGTACAACGGCTGCGACCATGCCATGATCCTGAAATCAGTGAGATAATGCGTTTGGTGAAATCGTACTGTGGGGGCAAGTTTGCTTACTTCTCGGCACATGCGGCCAATTCATTTGCCGTGGCCTCATTCTTTGCTTTTCTATTTCGAAGAAGGATTAAATATTTGGGGATAGTATTGATGATCTGGGCGGGTTTGGTGGCTTACAGCAGAATTTATATCGGGGTCCATTACCCGTTGGATGTTCTTACGGGAATGCTCGTAGGAGCACTCTTCGGCTGGGTGTTCAGCAAGTTGTCTATATTTGCCTTTCACAAAATCGGGGTATGATTTCTTCGACCAGGTATTGGTTTTTGATCGTATTGATCGTTCTGGTCTATATCGTCGGAATGTTCGCGACCCTCTTCGAAAACGACTCGGCCCAATTCGCTGTCATGGCCATGCGAATGGTGCAAGAGCATGATTTTATCAATCTTTTCAAAGGCCCTGAAGAATATCTCGACAAGCCCCATATGCATTATTGGTTGGCGGCCCTTTCGTTCAAGCTTTTTGGTATTTATGATTGGGCCTACCGCATTCCCGCAATTTTGGCAACGCTCTTAGGGGCCTATAGTTGCTACGGACTTGCAAAGCTTTTTTACAACAAAGATGTGGGCAAGTTTGCCGCATTGATATTCATGACCGCCCAGACCATTGTATTGTCAACCATCGACGTACGTACCGATGCCGTCTTGACAGGATTTGCCATTTTCGCCATTTGGCAGTTGGTGGCCTATGTGGAAAAAAGTAAACTGTTGCACATCGTTCTGGGGGCTTTTGGTGCGGGCATGGCCTTTTCGACCAAAGGCCAGATCGCTCTTTTGGTTATCGGGATCTGTTTGCTCTGCCATCTTGCCTATACCAAAAAGTGGAAGGCTTTGCTGAGCTATAAGGTATTTCTGGCTCTTTTGACATTCATCTTGACCATAACGCCTATGCTCTTCGCCTACTACCAACAATTTGATTTGCACCCTGAAAAGGTCATTCGGGGCAAAGACGGGCGAAGCGGTATTTTCTTTATCTTTTGGGAACAAAGCTTTGAGCGGTTGAGCGGCGAGGGGGTCGGTAAGAACAGCAACGATTATTTCTTCTTTTTCCACACCTTTTTATGGGTCTTTCTGCCTTGGACAGTCTTGGGCCTAGTGGCCTATTGGAAACAGGCAAAAGCTATTTTTAAGAACAAATTTCAATTCAGTGCCGATCGTCAATTCTTGATGGTCGGAGGTATTGCGCTTATCTTTTTTATCATCAGTTTTGCCCAGTTTAAACTGCCCCATTATCTCAATGTGGTCATTCCGCTTTTTTCGATATTGACCGCTCCGTACATCCATGGCCTCCATGATCATGAAAAGGGAAAAGAGACCAAGATCATGTTGGGGGTGCAATATTTCATTTTGAGTTTGGTGTTCATCGTGTCGCTATTGATTTGCTTTCACGTGTTCAAGTTTGAAAGACCCCTGGGTTATATCATATTGGTAGCGGTTCTGTTGGGCATTGTGTATTTCTGCTTGAAGCGGGAAGAATATTATCTGAGGATCGTTACCCTTTCTGTATATGCCTCATTATTGCTGAACGGGGTATTGAATATGCACTTCTATCCCCGATTATTGAAATACCAGGCAGGCTCGACCATGGCACAAAAAGTAGAAGAATTCAATATTCCGGTGGACAAGATCTACAAAATCTCAGAACGTCACACCTGGGCCTTGGATTTCTATAACAGAGACCCTGTGAACATTACCACAATGGGCGAGTTGGTTCAAAAAAAGGATATTTGGGTCTATGCCAATGAAAAAGAACTGAAAAAACTTCGAGAAGCGAATTTTGATTGGAATGAACAGATTACCGTTGATGATTTTAGGATCACCCGTTTGCAACTGAAGTTTTTAGAGCCAAACACGAGGTCGAAGACACTTAAACAGATGTACTTGGTACATATTCATTGAGTAGTTGCGGTTTCCAATTGCGGCTTTCGCAAATGGTAAACCATTCCCAGTAAAGAAACAAAGGCCGTAATCAAGAAAAAGACCATACTGACAGCTATCGATGTACCGGCCTCCAATGCCAACCATTTGGCACCGTAGAGAAAGGTGATCTCACGGCTTCCGATACCCCCAATGGTCAAGGGCAGTACCGATACTATCGATGAAACCAAGAAAATGAACAGGTAGGCAACGGTATTTCCTTCGATCGATAAGGCATTTAAAATAAACAAGACGGCCACCAATTGTGCTGCCTGCAATATGGCCGAATAGGCAAACGAACCCCAAAAGACGTTGAGCACATAGGGGAACATTTTTTTGTTCAGCCACCAAAATACCGCAATACCAATGGGAATGGCCAAGGCAAACAGCCAATACAATCCTTTAAAAACAGGGGCTTTTAAGAACAAGGCCAACGAACAGGCATAGATGAAGATCAACAGCACACCACTTAAACGGTCTAGCAACAATACCGATACCACCTTTTTCGTGCCCGGGCGAAACTTTTTTTGGATGAGATACCCCTTATAGGCATCACCGCCAATGCCCCCTGGCAAAAAGAGGTTGTAGAACATGCCCAGCAAGTAAAGTTTTAGATTGCTTTTTTGGGTCAGCGGGGCGTCGATTTCATGAAAATAGAGGTTCAGCCGAAAAGCATTCAATACTTTTGAAAGCGCAAAGAAAAGCAGGGCCAAAAAAAGGTATAGGGGTTGTGATCGCTTGATGACCACAAATACCTCTGCGAAATCAATTTTGGTAAAGATGAAGTAGATCAGTGCCGCACTGATGACCAATTTTAGCGCAGTCAGAAGTTTTTTACGCTGCTTTTCCGTCACCAATACTGATTTTTTTGATTCGGTAAGGTCTTTTTTGCTGTGATTCGTAATAGGTTCTGAT
>JANQOD010000316.1 GCA_028289745.1 Allomuricauda sp.
ATTTTGCCTATATTCGTATCAATGCTGTCAAAGAAGACGAAATACGGACTCAAGGCCTTGACCTATCTGGCTTCACAAAAAAAAAAGGAGCCCGTTCAAATAGCGGAGATTGCCAAACATGAGAACATTTCCCAAAAATTCTTGGAGAGCATTCTACTGACCTTGCGCAGAAATGGTTTTTTGGGCTCAAAGAAAGGAAAGGGTGGGGGCTATTATTTGATTAAAGAACCTGAAGAAATTCCGATGACGAGTATCATGCGCATTTTAGAAGGCCCCATAGCCATGGTGCCCTGTGTGAGCCTAAATTTCTATGAGAAATGTGATGACTGCCCTGATGAAAAAACATGCTCGGTATACAAATTGATGTTACAGGTCAGGGATGCCATTCTAGCGGTTTATAGAAACACCACACTTGCCGATCTGATTGTAAAAACTTCTTGAAAGAGAGAAAAAGTTGCGAATATTCAAATTTCGCCCCTCTTTTTTTATTAATCTATTAAAACCATAGGATAAATATAAGTTTTAAGAAGATTTTGTGTTCACCTTTCAAGATTACGATTATTTTTGTTCTCTAGTAAATCTATAGGAAATACGAATTATGAAGTTAAATATTGACCTAGACTACTACAATAAACAGTTAAGGGGAATACCGCCCGAAGAGATTATAAGTTGGGCATTACAACTTTCTGACAAAAGAATTGTGACAACCAGTTTTGGAAAATATTCAGCGGTGTTGTTGAGTACATTTCAAAGGGTAGATCCAAATATCAATGTCATATGGTGTGATACCGGGTATAACCTTCCCGAGACTTATGAACATGCAGAACATTTGGTCAATCGCCTTGATTTTAATCTGAAAACCTATGTGCCGAGAGAAACCAAGGCTTTCACAGAGCACCGCCTAGGGTTTCCCACGGCAGATCAGCCTGAACATGAAGAATTTTCTGATATAGTAAAATTGGAACCTTTTCGTAGAGCTTTGGCTGAACACCAACCTGACATTTGGTTCACCAATATACGAATACGTCAAACTGAATTAAGAAGTTCAAAAGATATTTTGAGCCGAAGTGAAGATGGCATTTTAAAGGTCAGTCCATTTTACTATTGGACGGATGAAGATTTAGATGATTATTTAGAAGCCTATGACCTTCCGAAGAACAGTACATATTTTGATCCTGTCAAGGCTTTGGAGACCCGAGAGTGTGGAATTCACTTGCAATAACGTTATTGTTGCTTAGAATTTGAATGAGCTGTTTTGTTTTACATAATGGAATTCTAGACAAACATCTTTAAAACCTATTAAATAGATAGGAAAAATAGGAATAATGCAAAGTTTTAGAACTGAGATAGAGAACCCTGTTGTCGAGAAAGACATCATTGAATTGGAGAAGAAGATTCGCCTGTTCAAAGAGGGAAATGTTGATGAAGAGAAATTCCGCAGTCTACGCTTGGCAAGGGGGGTATATGGCCAGCGGCAACAGGGGGTTCAGATGGTGCGCATCAAACTGCCGTATGGCAAGGTGACCTCGAACCAATTGCTGCGCATTGCCGATGTGGCCGATGAATATTCTACCGGCCGGTTGCACATCACCACCCGTCAAGATATCCAAATCCATTATGTCGATTTAGAGCGCACTCCAGAGCTTTGGGCACAACTTGAAAAAGATGAGGTCACGCTCAGAGAAGCCTGTGGCAATACGGTTCGTAATGTAACGGCCAGCGAAACATCGGGCATTGACCCAGATGAGCCCTTCGATGTATCGCCTTGTGCACAAGCTGTTTTTGAATACTTTTTGCGAAACCCCATCGGGCAAGAAATGGGCCGAAAGTTCAAGGTTTCCTTCTCGGCTTCTGATAGCGATACCGGCCTTTCGTACATGCATGACCTCGGCTTCATTGCCAAAGCCGAAAAGGGAGTACGGGGCTTTAAGGTCATGTTGGGCGGCGGACTTGGTTCACAGCCCCGTCATGCCGATGTGTTGTACGAATTCCTTCCCACAGATAAGATCATTCCCTTGATGGAAGGCGTTATTCGCGTGTTCGACCGCTTCGGTGAACGAAAAAGCCGTGCCAAGGCCCGATTGAAATTTCTGTTGAAGGATATCGGACTGCAAGGCTTCAAACAACTTTTAGAACAAGAGCAAGAGGCCATTCCGCATAAAACCTACCCCATCGATTTTGAAAGCTACCCAAAGGTTTCAGTGAACGATGTAGAAGTCATGGGCGTTGAAATCGATGACACGGAAGCCTTCGAACAATGGAAATCGACCAATATTGTTCCCCAAAAGCAGAAAGACTATCAAGCCATTGGCATCAAGGTATTACTGGGTGATTTCTACACCGACAAAGCGAGAAAGCTGGCCCGATTGGTAGAAGAATATGCCGCTGGTGAAATACGTCTGTCGCTACGGCAGAACATCTTGATTCCCTATATAAAAAAAGAACTGGTTCCATTTTTCTATATGGAACTAAAAAAACTGGGGTTCGCTGAGCCAGGGTACAACAAGGCCTTTGACATTACTGCCTGCCCGGGCACCGATACCTGTAATCTTGGTATCGCCAGTAGTACGGGCATTGCTGCCGAATTGGAAAAAGTCATCAAGGCCGAATACCCACTATATATCAACAATCCTGATGTGGTTATCAAAATCAGTGGTTGCATGAATGCCTGCGGCCAGCATACGATGGCACATATCGGTTTTCAGGGCATGAGTATCAGAACCAAGGATAAATTGGTGGCCCCCGCACTTCAAGTGCTATTGGGAGGTGGCAATCATGGCAATGGACGTGGAACTTTTGCCGATAAAGTGGTGAAAATACCCAGTAAACGAGGTCCTCAGGCCCTTCGCTTGATTTTAGATGATTATAAAACGAACGGGCAGGGCAGACGATATGAAGATTATTATGCTGAAAAGGGAGAGCACTATTTCTATGAACTGCTAAAAAAACTGTCAAATACCGATGATCTCACTCCATATGATTTCATCGATTGGGGCAATACAGAAAAATATAAAAAGGAAATCGGTATCGGTGAATGTGCTGGGGTCATTGTCGATTTGGTCGCCACACTCTTTTTCGAAAGCCAAGAAAAGATAGAAAATGCCGAAGACATGCTGCAAAAAGGTAAGTGGGCGGCCAGTATCTATTACTCTTATCAATCGATGGTAAACTCGGCCAAGGCTCTGTTGACGGCAGAAAAGACGAAAACAAATACCCATGCAAGTATCATCAGGGATTTTGACCGCCTATTTGGCGAAACGGGCAAAATAGTTTTTGAGGGAGGATTTGAAAACCTGGTGCTACAGTTGAATCGAAAAAAACCATCAGAAACATTTGCAAACAAGTATTTCGAAGATGCCAAATTCGTCTTACAAAAACTGGAATCATATAGAAAATTGGAGTTGCAACATGCTTGAGATAGGAAAATTGACCGTAGTTGGGGCGGGTCCGGGTGATGTCGATTTGATAACCGTCAAAGGTATCAAGGCCTTGCAATCTGCTGATGTGGTACTCTATGATGCATTGGTAAATGATAGACTACTTGAATACGCCCTAGGGGCCGAACACATTTTTGTGGGAAAGCGTAAAGGTTGTTTCAGTTATCAACAAGAACAGATCAATGAATTGATTGCGCAACGGGCCCGTCAAGGGTTACATGTTGTACGCTTAAAGGGTGGAGATTCTTTTGTCTTTGGGCGCGGTGCCGAAGAAATGGAACATGCGGCCCAACAAGGTCTGGAAGTAGCGGTCGTACCGGGCATCTCGTCGGCGACCTCGGTTCCGGCCCTACAGAACATTCCGGTCACCAAAAGAGGGGCGTCAGAGAGTTTCTGGGTGATTACGGGCACCACCAAAGAGCACAAACTTTCAAAAGATGTAAACTTGGCGGCACGATCAAGTGCCACGGTGGTCATTCTGATGGGAATGTCAAAATTGGGCGAGATTATGGCACTTTTCAAAAAACACGGAAAATCAGAAACCCCTGTGGCCATCATTCAAGAAGGTTCGACAACCAGGGAAAGAATAGGAATTGGCACTGTTGCTTCCGTTGAGGTAGAGGCAAGGGAGCAGCAGTTGTCCAACCCTGCCATTATCGTGATCGGGGAAGTGGTCCGGCACAGGGAAAAGTTGCTGAAAATACAAGAGCGACATCAAATCATGGCATAATGGAGCGCAATAACCTATATCCCATATTTTTAAAAACCTCCCAGTTGAACATCTTGATCGTGGGCGGAGGAAATGTGGCCGAAGAGAAATTACATTTCTTGACCAAATCGAGTCCTGATGCCAAAGTCACTATGGTAGCCCCCATGTTCAGGGAGGCAACGGAGGCATTGGCCAGTGAACATAATGTTGCGATGGTTGATGACGTTTATGATACGGAATATCTAAAAGGAAGACATCTGGTCATTGCCACAACTGATGTACCCATGGTGAATTTGCAGGTATACCATGATTGTCGTGAACGAAACATTTTGGTAAACGTGGCCGATAATCCACCGCTTTGTGATTTTTATATGGGCGGTATCGTGACCAAGGGCAATGTAAAAGTGGCGATTTCAACGAATGGAAAATCGCCGACCACGGCCAAACGGCTACGACAATTTTTCGAGGAGGTAATTCCAGAAAATATTGATGATATGGTCAAAAACTTGAACGAATATAGAAAAACGATAAAAGGTGATTTTGAGGAGAAAGTCGAGAAAATGAACGAAATCACCCAAAAATTGGTTGAAAAAACCTAAAAAAGATCAAAAAATGATAAAAACCGATATACTGATTGTTGGCGCGGGCCCCACGGGCTTGTTCACTGTTTTCGAAGCAGGATTGTTGAAATTGAAGTGTCATTTGATTGATGCACTTCCCCAACCTGGAGGGCAATGTGCCGAGATCTATCCGAAGAAACCCATATATGACATTCCTGCTTACCCTGAGATATTGGCTGGTGATTTGGTCGAACGGTTGTTGCAACAGATAAAACCTTTCGAGCCGGGCTTCACCTTGGGCGAACGTGCCGAAACTTTAGAAAAGCAAGATGACGGTTCGTTTATCGTGACCACGAACAAGGGTACCCAGCACCATGCCCCGGTTGTGGTCATTGCGGGCGGACTCGGTTCTTTTGAACCCAGAAAACCACTTATCGAGAATATCGCGGATTTTGAGGATAGGGGAGTGGCCTACATGATAAAAGACCCAGAGGTCTATCGAAACAAAAAAGTCATCATTGCCGGTGGTGGCGATTCAGCTTTAGATTGGGCAATCTATCTATCTGATGTGGCCTCGGAGATATCTTTGGTGCATAGAAGAAACGAATTTCGGGGCGCATTGGATTCGGTCGAGAAAGCCTCAGAACTGGCTAAACTCGGAAAGATCAAACTATACACCGAAGCAGAGGTCAGAAAGCTATATGGCGATGGTCAATTAGAGGCAGTCGTCATCAAGCATAACGACCCCGCAAAAGGCGAAACATACGTTGAGACCGATTATTTCATTCCCTTGTTCGGCCTCTCCCCAAAACTGGGCCCTATAGGCAATTGGGGTCTCGAGATAGAAAAAAATGCCATCAAGGTGAACAATGCCAAAGATTACCAAACCAATATTCATGGGGTATTTGCCATTGGCGATGTGAATACCTATGAAGGCAAATTGAAGCTGATTTTATCGGGCTTTCACGAAGCGGCAGTTATGTGCCAATACGCCTATCAAATCATTAATCCCGGTAAGCGGTTTGTCATGAAATATACCACGGTCGGCGGTGTCGAAGGATTTGATGGCTCAAAGAAAGAAGCCATAAAAGAAGTGGTGCAAAGTATAGTCTAAAAGTTTTGTTTTGGATTATCTTGAGTTAGTCGAACCTCCTTCCCACGGAAGGAGGTTTTTTAGAAAAATAGGCCACTTTCTTTGTTTTTGAAAGGTTTAGGCCTTTTCTTTGTGGCTTAGTTCATGTAAAAGCTGTATGTTATCAAGAAAGGTGGAGGGAATAGACCCTTTGAAGCCTTGGCAACCCTCAACTTTGAGAAGGTGCTACATTCTACCTGTCAAGTACTGGAAGGATAACGAAAATAATCCGAAAGGTTTTTTCCGCATTTTCTTGATTTCTTACTTTCAATATGCCCAAAAAGGGAAACTAGTTTTGTTATGTCAAAAATTGGGAAAATACTACAAGAACGGATTCTCGTACTCGATGGCGCCATGGGTACTATGCTGCAGCGCTATAAATTTACCGAAGAAGATTTTCGGGGTGAACGTTTTGCAGATTGGCCTGCCCTGTTGAAGGGAAACAATGACCTATTGTCCCTTACCCAGCCAGATGCCATAGCGGAAGTTCATCGCCAATATTTTGAAGCTGGGGCCGATATCGTTGAGACCAACACCTTTTCGGGCACTGCCATCGCGATGGCCGATTATGGTATGGAAGAACTGGTCTATGAACTCAATTACGAGTCGGCCCGTATTGCAAAAGAGGTGGCGGACGAGTTCACCAGAAAAGAGCCGAACAAGCCAAGGTTTGTGGCGGGCAGTATAGGGCCTACCAACAAAACGGCCAGCATGTCACCTGATGTCAATGACCCCGGGTTTCGGGCCATTTCATTTGAAGAGCTTAAAGCGGCCTACAAACAACAGGTGGAAGCACTTCTTGATGGAGGGGTCGATATCTTGCTGGTAGAGACCATTTTTGACACGCTGAATGCCAAGGCCGCCCTTTTTGCCATTGAAGAGGTCAAGGAAGAAAGACACGTTGATGCGCCCATCATGGTCAGCGGCACGATAACCGATGCCTCGGGTCGTACGCTTTCAGGGCAGACAGCAGAAGCTTTTTTGATTTCCATATCCCATATTCCCCTATTGTCAGTAGGGTTCAATTGTGCTTTGGGAGCTAAACAACTTACACCACATCTAGAGGTTATTTCAGCGAAGTCGCATTTTTATACTTCGGCCCACCCCAATGCTGGTCTTCCGAACGCCTTTGGCGAATATGATGAGACACCAGAACAGATGGCCGAGCAGATGAAAGAATATTTGGAAAAAGGTCTGGTGAATATAATTGGGGGCTGTTGTGGCACCACTCCAGAACATATCAAGGAAATTGCAAAATTGGCCGATGGCCATAGGCCCAGGCCGTTGGCGGTCAAAAGTTATTAGTTAATGGGAGACACGATCGATCATCAACAATTGACCGCGAACAACAATCGCCCATTGCGATTGTCTGGCCTTGAACCCCTTGTGATCACCCCCGAGAGTAATTTCATCAATGTGGGTGAGCGTACCAATGTGGCGGGTTCAAAAAAGTTCTTACACCTTATCAAAGAAGAAAAGTACGATGAAGCGTTAGAAGTTGCAAGACATCAGGTAGAAGGCGGGGCACTGGTTATCGACATCAATATGGATGATGGCCTCATTGACGGCAAAGAAGCCATGGTCAAGTTTTTGAGTCTGATTGTCTCCGAACCCGATATCGCCCGTGTACCCATTATGATCGATTCTTCCAAATGGGAAATCATTGAAGCAGGGTTACAGGTCGTTCAGGGTAAGTGCGTGGTCAATTCCATAAGCCTCAAAGAAGGGGAAGAAGAATTCATCCGTCAGGCAAAATTGGTCAAACGCTATGGGGCGGCGGTCATTGTGATGGCATTTGATGAGGTGGGCCAAGCAGATAATTTGGAACGTCGTATCGAAATCGCGGAACGCTCTTACCGTATATTGGTAGATACCGTCAATTTTCCGCCAGAGGATATCATTTTTGACCTGAATATTTTTCCTGTGGCCACCGGAATGGAAGAGCACAGACGTAATGCGCTCGACTTTATCGAGGGTACGAAATGGGTACGTGAAAACCTTCCCCATTGCAGTGTCAGTGGTGGGGTGAGCAATGTATCTTTTTCCTTTCGTGGAAACAATCCCGTGCGGGAGGCCATGCATTCGGTATTTCTGTACCATGCCATCAAAGCGGGCATGAACATGGGCATTGTGAACCCGGCCCTTTTGGAAGTCTATGATGACATTCCAAAAGATTTGCTCGAGCATGTCGAAGATGTAATACTCGATCGTCGTGATGATGCCACGGAACGGTTATTGGAATTTTCCGAGAGCGTTCAAGGAAAGGCAAAAGAAAGCAAGGTAGACCTATCATGGCGCGAAGAACCATTGCAAGAGCGTATCACACGGGCATTGGTAAAGGGCATTGACCGGTACATTATCGAAGATGTGGAGGAGGCCATGCAACAGGCTACAAAACCATTGTTGGTCATTGAAGAACATTTGATGACTGGCATGAACGTGGTGGGCGATCTATTTGGTAGTGGTAAAATGTTCTTGCCCCAAGTGGTGAAATCTGCCCGGGTAATGAAAAAAGCGGTCGCGTACCTGACCCCTTTTATCGAAGCGTCGAAGGATAAAAATGCCTCCTCGGCGGGCAAAATCTTGATGGCCACCGTAAAAGGCGATGTACACGATATAGGCAAAAACATTGTTTCGGTGGTCTTGGCATGCAACAATTATGAAATTGTCGATTTGGGCGTGATGGTGCCCCCCGAAAAAATCATTGACAAAGCCATTGCAGAAAAAGTGGATATCATCGGTCTAAGCGGGTTGATTACCCCTTCATTGGATGAAATGGTCTTTTTGGCCAAAGAGATGGAACGTCAAGATTTTGAATTGCCCTTGCTCATCGGAGGCGCGACGACCAGTAAGGCCCATACGGCAGTTAAGATCGACCCGGTCTACAGTCAGGCCGTGGTACATGTCAACGATGCTTCACGCGCTGTTACCGTTGTGGGGGACCTATTGCAAAAAGAGACTTCGGGGCAGTACAAAAAGTCCATCAAGCTCGATTATGAAAGTTTTCGAGAGAAATTCTTGAGCAGAACCAAGAAAAAGGAGTATCTGACCTTGTCAGAGGCCCGCAAGAACAAACTCCAAATCGATTTCAAGGAACCCAACATCAAAAAGCCCGATCAATTGGGCATTCAGGTCTGGGAAGATTTTGATTTGGAGCGATTGAAAGATTTTATCGATTGGACCCCTTTTTTCCGTTCATGGGACCTGCATGGAAAATATCCCACTATTTTAAGCGATGAAGCCGTAGGCGAACACGCCACAGAATTGTTTGCCGATGCCCAAAAAATGCTACGGCAACTATTGGAAGAAAAGTGGTTGACCGCCAAGGCCATTTTCGGGCTGTTTGCTGCAAATCAGATCAACGATGACGATATAGAGGTCATTTCAGCCTTGAAAGAAACCATAGCAGGGAAATCTATTTTTAGAACCCTGCGCCAACAACTGAAAAAAAGGGAAGGAGTGCCCAATTTGGCGTTGGCAGATTTTATTGCCCCGAAAGAAAGCGGTCTTCAAGACTATATAGGTTGTTTCTGTGTCACAACAGGTTTTGGCACCCAAGAATTGGCGGCTGAATTCGAAAAAGACCACGATGACTATGGTGCTATTATGATCAAGGCACTGGCCGATCGTTTGGCCGAGGCATTTGCCGAATATTTACATAAAGAAGTACGTACAAAATATTGGGGCTACGCTTGTGGTGAAACTCTTGATAATGAGGCTTTGATCGCTGAAAAATATCGCGGTATTCGTCCTGCACCCGGTTATCCCGCATGTCCTGACCATCTAGAAAAATTGACGATCTGGGAGTTGTTGGCCGTTGAAGAGAACATAGGGGTAAAATTGACCGAAAGTTTGGCAATGTGGCCGGCGGCCAGTGTGAGCGGGTATTATTTTGCCCACCCAGCAGCAAAGTATTTCGGATTGGGAAAAATCAAGATGGATCAAGTCACCGATTATGCAGAACGAAAGGGAATATCGATCGAGAAAGCAAAGAAATGGTTGGCACCAAATTTGGTTGATGGTGATTAGTTGTTGGGTGATAGCTTAAGTGTCTATGGTAAGAATATGGAATATACAGATTTAAATGTATGGATTGAATCTAGGAAGTTGGTCAAAATGATTTATGATTTAACAAACTCTTTTCTAAAGGAGGAAGTTTATGGGTTGACGAATCAAATGAGGCGGAGTGGCATATCCGTCCCATCAAATATTGCAGAAGGATGTGGTAGAAGGACATCTGTGGATACTGTTCAGTTTTTACATGTATCTAGAGGCTCCCTATATGAGCTTGAAACACGACTTTTTCTAGCTATGGACCAAGAATATATTGGTTTATCAAATTTTGAATCTGTTCTAAGCCAAATAAAAACCTGTAAAAAATTGTTGAATGGGTTTATCAACTATTATTTGAATAAATAGCACTCCAACAACAAAAAACCATCAACAAACAACTAATAATGAAAGTAACCGAGCACATTAAAAGAGCGAAAGGAGAATCCCTTTTCAGTTTTGAGATCATTCCCCCGGTAAAAGGGCGTAGCATTCAAGAGCTGTATGACAACATCGACCCCTTGATGGAATTCAAACCGCCGTTCATTGATGTCACTACCTCACGTGAAGAGTACATCTATATTGACCGAGACGGATTGTTGGACAAAAAATTGACCCGCATGCGGCCCGGCACGTTGGGTATTTGCGCTTCCATCAAGCACAAGTACGATGTCGATACGGTGCCCCATGTGCTCTGTGGCGGGTTTACCAAAGAAGAAACAGAATACCTTTTGGTCGATTGCCACTACCTGGGCATCGATAACGTAATGGCCTTGCGTGGAGACGCCATGAAAGAAGAAAAGTATTTTGAACCTACCCAAGGGGGTCATCAATTTGCATCTGATCTCGTAAAACAGATTCAAGGTTTGAATTGTGGCAATTATTTGCACGAGGTCATTGAGACCGATAATTGTGCTGATTTCTGTGTCGGTGTTGCCGGTTACCCAGAAAAGCATATGGAGGCCCCATCTTTAAAATCTGATGTAAAATGGCTGAAAAAGAAAGTCGAACTGGGCGCAGATTATGTGGTGACCCAAATGTTTTTTGACAACAAGAAGTTTTTTGAATTTGTCGATATGGCAAGGGCCATGGGCATTGATG
>JANQOD010000320.1 GCA_028289745.1 Allomuricauda sp.
TAAGGCCCGCTTTCGCGGGATTTTTCCATACAGTATTCTAAAAACAAATATGGCGTTAATTCACCGCCCATTAAACTTATTGTTGTGGCGCTCTTGAAAACTGTTGTGAAATCAGTGGTTTTGTATGAAGAACGGTGCAAAAAAGTCGATAAACAGCCCAATTTTGCTACATTTGTGCTTCAATTTTTAACTATGGCCAGAGAGGAGAAATCGCTGAATTTCATAGAGCATATCATTGAAGACGACCTGAAAGAAGGGTACTCTCGTGATCAGTTGCGCTTTCGTTTTCCGCCAGAACCCAATGGCTATCTGCACGTGGGCCATGCCAGTGCGATTTGCCTGAATTTCGGACTCGGATTGCGTTACGATGCCCCCGTGAACCTGCGGTTCGATGACACCAACCCAACAAAGGAAGAACAAGAATTTGTCGATGCCATCAAGAAAGATGTCAAATGGCTTGGCTTTCAGTGGGATAACGAGTGCTATGCCTCCGATTATTTTCAACAGCTGTACGATTGGGCCGTCGGCTTGATCAAAGAGGGCAAGGCCTATGTCGATAGCCAGACTTCTGAAGAAATGGCCGACCAAAAGGGCAGCCCGACCGAACCGGGCACCGAAAGCCCCTATCGAAACCGCTCTGTCGAGGAGAACCTGCGGTTGTTCGAGGGCATGAAAAATGGGCAATTCGGTGAAGGTGAGCACGTGTTGCGCGCCAAGATTGATATGGCCTCACCCAATATGCTGATGCGCGATCCCATTCTTTACCGCGTATTGCACCAAGCGCACCACCGCACAAATACCGATTGGTGTATTTATCCGATGTACGATTGGGCGCACGGGCAGGGAGACTATATCGAACAGGTGTCGCATTCACTGTGTACTTTGGAGTTTTTGCCCCACCGCGAGCTGTACGATTGGTGTTTAGACCGATTGGTATCAAAGGATAGGTTGCGGCCCAAACAACGAGAATTCGCCCGCAGAAACCTTAGCCACACGGTGGTCAGTAAGCGAAAATTGTCAAAACTGGTCGAAGAAGGCGTGGTCAGCGGTTGGGACGACCCCCGTATGCCGACCATCTCGGGCATGCGCCGTAGAGGCTATACCCCCGAGGCCATTCGCAATTTTGCCGACACCATTGGCATTGCCAAACGCGACAATGTGGTCGATGTGTCACTGTTGGAGTTTCATGTACGCGATCACCTTAACCAGATCGCCCCAAGGGTAATGGCGGTGCTCGACCCCTTGAAAGTGGTCATCACCAATTATACGGAAGGAGAGGAAGAATGGCTCGATGCCGAGAACAATCCTGAAGACGCATCTGCGGGGCATAGAAAAATACCCTTTTCACGGGAACTCTATATCGAAAAAGAAGATTTTCGCGAACAGGCCAACCGCAAGTTCTTTCGGTTGAAATTGGGCGGCGAGGTGCGCTTGAAGAACGGCTATATCATCAAGGCTGAAAGCTGCACCAAAGACGAAGACGGCAATATCACAGAGGTACAATGCACCTATGACCCCAAGAGCAAGAGCGGCAGCGGCACCGAAGAGAGCCTACGAAAAGTAAAGGGCACCCTTCATTGGGTGTCGATCAAACACGCCATTACCGCCGAGGTGCGCATGTACGATCGTTTGTTCAATGACCCGACACCCGATGGGCATAAAGACAAAGATTTTATGGAATTCGTAAATCCTGATTCCCTCAAAAAGGTTACGGGGCATCTCGAACCCAGCTTAAATGAGGTCAAGCCAGGGGATCGTTTCCAGTTTCAGCGATTGGGGTACTTCAATGTCGATGTCGATTCCACTTCAGACCAATTGGTTTTCAACCGCACCGTGCCGCTTCGTGATACCTGGGCCAAAATCGGTGGCTCTGAATAGACGTACACTGGGTACGGTCGAAGTATTCAGATGCTATGAAAAGATAATTCGTGCAATTCGTGTTCAAAGAACATGGCATCAGAACGGTACTGGCTTGTTTAGACTCCACGCAGGCCTCAGGCAGTTAACCCCTATGGCGAATGCATTTTTTCGAAAAGCTTTCCACAAATTTTGTAGGGTTTTGGCATTTTTTACGTCCTATCCTAAAAAAATTGCCGATCATGCACAAATATTGCTGTGCCTTTCTGATGTTGGGGCTTACCATGGTCTCGGCACAAGAGGGCCAGGTCAAAGAACTTGAGTTTCAAGGGCTGAAACGTACCAAAGAAGCGTTTTTGAGAAGGCTTTTAAAGGTAAGGCCGGGCCAGGCCTACGATTCCGTGAAGGTCAAAAAAGACATAGAACGCCTGAACCGCCTACCGGGCATCGCCAATGCGAAAGACAGTATCTATGCTGCCGATGATGGTGTAGGGCTGCTGTACATTTTGGATGAAAACTTCACCATTATTCCGGGACTTCGGATCGCTACCGCAAATGATGACAGTTTTGCCTACCGCCTATCGGCCTTCGAGTTCAATTTTTTGGGAAACAACCAACTTATCGGGGGGTATTATGAACG
>JANQOD010000321.1 GCA_028289745.1 Allomuricauda sp.
ACCTTCATTTTCTATGTTATCTGCCTGCGTACCTCCATCATCGTCTTTATTGCATGAATGAATCAATAAGGATAGAATGGCAATGAAGATCAATCCAAATCTTGAAAGGGGTGATTTCATTTTCATTTTAGTGGTGTTAGTCTTTATTTAAAAATATGCCTTTTGCGAATCACTATTGTGAAGCCTAGTTTAACCCTTGGTTATCTATATTTTAAGTGCTTTCTTCAAAAATTCTATTTATCATTTTGATACCTCTGAATCGGTAACCGCACCTTCATCGCTATACTCGTTCTCAACATCGGTATCGGTCAACGTCTTCATAAAGGCCACTAAGGCCTTTTCTTCATCTTTGGTCAATTGAAGGTTATCAAAGGGCAGGGTCTGATACGGTAAATCAAAACCCAATCCGCCGCCGCCGCCTTTGTTATAAAAATCCATTACCTCCTCTAAAGTGCTGTACACCCCATTGTGCATGTAGGGCGCCGTAAGTTCAGAATTACGTACCGTAGGCGTTTTGAACATGCCTTTGTGCAGATCCATTTCAAACCGCCAATAAAAACCCCAATCATCATCCAGTTCTTGGTTTGCAGCCGTTTCAGGAACCCCAATGACCTCTTTCTCATGATCGTTAAAAAATGGGGGTACCGTACCATTGGTCAGGGGAATGAAGTGGCACGTGGCACAAAGGGCCTTTCCCATATAGAGATTAAACCCTAGTTTTTCCTCTTCGGTAAAGGTGTCTTCTTCTCCTCGAATGTTCTTGTCAAATTTTGAATTAAGACCATTAAGCGTCGAGATGTATGACGATATAGCCTTGATTATCTGGGTATTACGGCCAGTAATACGACCAAAGGCTTTTTTAAATTCAAGCACGTAGCTAGAATCTTGTAATATCTCTGTGTCAAACTGATGTACCGAACTGGCAAATTCTTTTTCATTGGTGAAGACCGAGGTGATTTGATCCAACAGGTTTGGGGAACGACCGTCCCAAAAGAAGGCCTGCTGAAAGGCAGCATTGATAAGTGTCGGCGTATTTCTTTGTAGCGGATTGCCATCCTTATCTAAATTCAAGGTCATGCCGTCTGCCCAAGCCTTATTGGGATTATGGCAGGTAACACAGGCCATTTTACCATTCTCTGACAATTTGGGGTCGAAAAAAAGCCGTTTGCCCAGGGCAATCTTTTCATCACTTGGGTTTTGGTTTACAGGTGGTGTAAAAAAATCAAGGTTGAACGCATCTGTTTCAAAGAAAGTCGGCGCATCAAAATTGAACGGTCTATCATTTAAAGGTTGCCATATAGCTGCCGTTTTGCGAATCTGTACCCAGTTTCGGGTAATCGGGTTCATATGGTCCCTGATAAAGGTGAAACGGTCAAAAGTTTCAAAGTCAGTATTGGCCCTGATATACCGTATGGCATCCGCAATGCTTTTTTGAAAGGTCCCATCTAGGTTTTTGTCCCTTTCTTGAACACGGTTTTTGATGCTGAGGGAATACACTTCTTCCAACGCTTCTAGAGAAACTATGGTTTCCTCCAGACCCCAAAGACTTACCGGGGTATCAAACCCTGATATTCCCAAACTGATGATGCGCATCAACTGTTGGTGGGTGGCCACGAAGAAACGCTGTGCAGTGAGTTCGCGTTTTTCAATATTCGATCTCAGGTTCTTCAACAGACCGATGGTCACATTGATCTCTTTTCGGTACTGGCTTTCAGGTGTCTCGCCTTCAAACAGGCTTTCCTCTATTTTTTGTAACCCCACAGGCTGCAGTATGCGCTGGCTATCATCGGTCAGTACTGGAAGTGCGGGACCATTGGCACGGTGGCCAATTTCAGGATTTAGATAGGCACCAAAGGGCTCTGCCCTTTTGAAGGCCATTCTTGCCTTTGAAAAAACTTCTTTGGCCCTTTCGTCATGCATTGGCAGTTTGGTCAGGGAGTCTAACCAGACGATGGCCACATTCATATTTCTTTGATAGAACCCATGGGCCGGGTTCCAATCAATTTCCCCATGGTTTTCTTTTTCGACCGTCGTGCCCTTTAATGAACCATCGATCCTGCATGAAATAAACGAAAGTGCTATATGCACTATGACGAGTGCAAAAACAATGTGCTTCATATCTGCAATCTTTATACGGAAAAGACCCCTATTTCAACATAGGGGTCTTGTTTAATTTTATAAGAAATTTACTATCTGGGCAAACCTCTCAATATGATCACTTGTGAACCTTGGTCATCTTCGCGAGGAGAAAATCCTTCACGGGCCTCAGCAGCAGCAATTGCACCAGGGTTGGTACGTAGATCATGGCCATCAAGACCCAAGAAATCATCACTTTCCCAGTAATGGGGCTGCAAGGCCAATAGAAATGTATCAGGAATACCCACCTTGTCTGAAATGTCTATCAACGCACCATACTCGCCTGAATCGCGATCAAACTCCTCGGTATCGCTTCCCCCTCCAACACTGCCATCTTTCGCAAGATCGCTACGTACCACAAATTCTAAGACCACACGTGTTGAATTGCCATTTAGGTCACTTTGGTAGATATAGGCGGTATGCCCCCTACTGAACGAATTGGGGTCTTCTTGGGTATAAACGAAGTTCTCTGTCACACAAATATTGTCAGGGCTCTGCAGGGATGATAAATTTCCATCCATGTTGTTGGTATCGGTATTCCCTGAAATGATCTGGGTAAGTTTGCCCGTCATAGGGCTATCTTCATCCAACTCTAATTTATAGACTGTTCCCCAGTCATTGTACGTACCCCTTCCAGGGCCTCTTCCAGTAACCGCAAAATATACATTTCGTCCGTTCGCATCAGATCCTTTTTGATAGTCAACATCTTCTACGCGCATAAATTGAAAGGCATTTACGGCTATTGAGGCATTTTCCATCTCTTCACGGGTCATATCCGCGCCATTTTCAATTTCAACGAACTCAACATCGTAAGTCGCTCCAAAAGCCAAGTCACCTTCATTGTAAGTCACCCCTGGCTCTGCATCCATAGCGACAGGAATGGTAAGATTGCCGTCTTCGTCCTCAGCAAATTCGCCTGAATGAACCTGCTTGGCACGAAGAACAAATATTTTGCCCCCGTGCAAATCGCCATCACCGTTCTCAGAGTAATAGAGCGTGACCTGACCTTCAGAACCGCTTGAATCATCATCTCCACCGATGATCACTGTTTTTCCGCTATAGGCGTCCCTTGGAAGTGGTACGGCATTCTCCCAGTGAAATTCACCCAGGGCATCCAGACCAAAATCTGCCGTTGGGGTGGGC
This sequence comes from Allomuricauda sp., assembly GCA_028289745.1. GTDB lineage: Bacteria > Bacteroidota > Bacteroidia > Flavobacteriales > Flavobacteriaceae > Flagellimonas_A. The sequence continues at coordinate 3,280 of JANQOD010000321.1, forward strand.
ACTGCTTGGTAAGGATCTAGGCCTTTTACATCATAGTTGAAATTCTCAGAGGCTGAAAGGTATAGGTCTTGGGCTCCTCCATGAATATCACGCTCCCACATGGTGCCCGAACATTGACGCGCAAAATCGGCCACCCCAGAGTTCAGTACATATTCACCGCTAATGGGATTAAGATATTTGTCCATCTTGATGCGAACCACAGAATAATCATCCTCACAGTTCAACATATAAATGTATCCATCACCATAAGGATCTTCCAAGAAACCGGCGCCATCTGCAGCACCTGCAATTTGGAAACCGCCATCCAAAACATCAGAGGTACTGATCAAAGAGTAGGCCTTCACAAAACTGAACTGCGGCATAATGGACACCAAAGGTTCTAGATTGGATTTGTTTTCAAAAATTGTTCCCTGGGGTTCTTCATCACCCCCACCGTTATCGCCGATGAAGTCGTCAATTCTGTCACACGATGCCAAGACGATCATAGCACCGCACAACATCAGGTTCTTAAGTGTTCTCATTTTTTTTAGGTTTAGAAAAGAAGTTATTTTATAGGATTTTTAACAAATTTACCTATGGGTGTTGCCTAAACCTGTTAACTAAATATGGTCATACATTGAACTTAATTTCATTAAAACGTTAAATCTTTAAGGCAATGTTATTATTAAGAATGAATATTGATAAAGACCATAGATCGTTTAACACTTTCACGACCAATCTTTAGGATGGAAAGGTGATTTTTTATACTAAGTATTTATTTTTCAGGTATTTAATTAGGTGCAAGAAAGATTTAGCCTTCTTTGCAACGCTCCACAAAAATCTTAACCGCCAAATCCATAATTCGGATGAAAGCGAAGAGTTTGTTTCTTTCCACCTTCGGCAATCGATTTGTAAACGGCCTCGACAATGACCATATCGCGTCGGCCCATCTCACCGGGGGCCAAATTTGGATCTCCATAAAGAATGTGCTTGGCAAAATCATCCATCTGCAGTTTCTGCTGGCTTTCATGCTGAAAAGTGATGTCGCCGCGTGAGCTTCGGCCGGCAAGGGGGCCGTAGTTATTGGCAGGGCGCAACTCGAACCACCCTTTGGTACAGGTGGCAAACAGGTT
>JANQOD010000121.1 GCA_028289745.1 Allomuricauda sp.
TACTTTGCAGAAGCACCTGTTGAAATGATAATGGTTTGGGCCTCGATAATCTTGTCATCGTCAATGGTCACCTTATGAATACCACCAATCTCATCGCTCAATTCAACCGCAGTGGCCATACCCACCCTGACATCGGTACCAAAGCGCTCGGCTTGTTGCTGCAACTGTATCATCATGGTAGGGCCATCGACGCCTTCCGGATACCCCGGAAAGTTATCGACTTCGGTGGTGGTGGTCAATTGGCCTCCAGGTTCCATGCCTGTATAGACCACTGGTTTTAAATCGGCACGCGCTGCATAAATCGCTGCGGTATAGCCTGCCGGTCCCGAGCCTATTATCAAAGTTTTCAATCGTTCAACCTGTTCTGACATAACCTATTTTTCACTATGTTTTCTTGGTACAAAAGTAGGTTTTTTGTGCAAAACCTTACAAAAGAAAAGAATTGCTTATCAACAAAAAATCCGAACAAAGTGAAGGGTTTTCGATAGCGAAAATATGGCTTGTTGTTGAAAGATTATCCTTGTTTTGAACTTAGAATGTTTGTCTATCCATGAACAGTACAGTGCTTCCAATAAGAATTGGATCATTTGATTCATTATCTTTAGGGGCACCTAAATTTTATGAAAATGAAAAAATCCATTAACCTATTTCTTATTGCGGGCTTGATAATTCTTGGATCCTGTAAATCAAAAAGCGAAAGCAATACCGTATCAGAAGACGTTTCTGAAGAGCTTCCTGTAAAGGTAAAAGGAGAAGAGGTGACCTATGCTACCGATTCGACCAATCTTAAGGGATATATAGCTTATGACATCAATGCTAAAGAAAAGCGCCCCGGTGTATTAATTGTACATGAATGGTGGGGACATAATAATTATGTACGGCAACGAGCAGATATGTTGGCCGAACTTGGGTACACTGCAATGGCTGTTGATATGTACGGTGATGGAAAACTGGCAGATCATCCTGATGATGCCGGAAAGTTTGCAATGAGTGTTATGAAAAATCTACCTGAAGCCAAGGCCCGCTTTAATGCGGCCATAAATTTATTGCGGTCCCATGCTTCGGTAGACGGTGAAAAGATAGGAGCCATAGGGTATTGTTTTGGGGGCAGTGTGGTACTGACAATGGCCAATTCTGGGGCAGATTTAGATGCGGTCGCAGCCTTTCACAGTGGGGTTCAACTACCGGTAATGCCCAACAATGATCTTAAGGCCAAGGTTTTGGTCTGCAACGGGGCAGATGATCCGTTTATAAGTCCAGAATCTGTTATCGCATTTAAAAGTGCTATGGATTCTATCAATGCCGATTATAAATACATATCCTATCCGGGCGTAAAACACAGCTTTACCAGTAAGGAGGCAGATACCAATGGAGAGAAATTCGGATTGCCCTTGGCATATGATGCCGATGCAGATGGAAAGTCTTGGGCAAGTTTACAACAGTTGTTTTCAGAAGCGTTTTAGAGAGATTGGTTTTAGTTTAATCGATTGCCAATCAAGAAATCGCTTTTTTGAACGGTGGCTCGAAGTATTGCAGGGCGGTAAGACTGATGATAAGCTAAAGTGGATTTCTACCGAACTACCCGATCTATTGACCATTGAAAGGGTTAAGTTGAAATGACCGCACCAAGAACAAAAATACAATCGTCTCAATATCAATATTTTTGTTGACTCTCAAAAGACAGGTAACCGAATAGGTAACTTTTCGATGTGGCTATGATGCAGATATAACCCAATACCTATTTGATTATCATTGAACCCAACACTTACCAAAGCATTTCTTTTTTATTTCAAGGCTCTTAAGAGCAAACCCGTGCTGTCTGGTTTTTAAATGAATACATTTGAATATTCTTAATGGTTTGATCATTCCTTGTTATTCAGGCGTAAAACTCTATACTATCGCTTGGGCCAACCTAAAAGATCCAAAAAAGTGTGGTTAGAGGTATGGGTATTATTGACGCAGTTCTCTCTAGATCTACAGGTGTGATACCAAATGGGCCCGAATCCTCATCTTGCCCAACAAAACTACCAGTTCAATTAAAATAGGCTTCAGAAATCCCTAAAAGCCAAACATTACCAAAACAATGCATAAACCGCGGCCAGAATGATCAAAATGGCAAAAGCACCAATATTGAACAAAGTACTGGTCACAAAAGTATGTTTTGAAAATATGATGCCCTTTAAATCATCTTTTCCGTTGTTTTGAAAATAACTGGTCAAAATGATGACCAATATTGTACCCAAACATGTAAGGCCCATTTGATCCATCCATGGCAGTGATGGAAATATGGGTTCCAGAGTGCTTCCAACCATCCAGTCTTTTGGACCTACCTTAAAGAACAAAGCAATAGGTATTGAGGCCAATACCCCTATAATGGCACCTCTGTTGGTCGTCTTTTTCCAGAAAAGACCCAATAGGAAGACCGCCAAAATCCCTGGGCTTACGATTCCGGTGTATTCTTGTATGAACTGAAAAGCCTGGTCTATTCCACCTAACAAGGGGGCTATTACTGCCGCAATAACCAAAGCAACCGTTGCAGACAAGCGCCCGACACCCACCGCTTTTTTGTTGTCTGCGTTCGGATTGATGAGTTGTTTATATATATCCATTGTAAAAATTGTGGAAGTAGAGTTCAGCATGGAGGCCAAAGACGATACAATGGCAGCGGCCAAAGCGGCTACGGCAATCCCTTTGAGTCCGGTTGGTAAAAATTGCATCAACCACGGATACGCTTTGTCGGAAGCTCCCTGGGAGGGAATGTTCATTAAACCCTCGGCCCCAAGGCCATGCAATATTTCAGGGTCGTTGATTATCACAAAGGCGGCAATGCCCGGTATGACCACTACCAATGGGATGACCAGTTTCAAGAAGGCCGCAAACAATATTCCCTTTTGGGACTCCTTAAGGGATTTAGCCGCAAGGGTACGTTGAATAATATATTGGTTGAACCCAAAGTAATAGAGGTTGGCCACCCATAATCCACCTACGAGGACTCCGATACCGGGCAGGTTGATATACTCAGGGTTGCTTTTGTCAAGAATCATATCAAAGTGTCCCGGAGCAGCTTCAAAAACGGCTGTCAATCCGCTTAATGCACCTTCGCCACCAGAGACTGTATTGAGTGCTATATAGGTAGTGACCAAACCACCCAATACCAAGAAAACAACTTGAATGACATCTGTCCACGCCACTGCTGATAATCCGCCATAGAGTGAATACGCAGCTGCGAACAGAGAGAGGCCGATTATGGCGTATATCATATCTACTCCCAAGATGGTCTCCAAGGCCAGCCCCCCTAGGTATAGCACCGAGGTAAGATTCACAAAAACATAGAGACCTATCCAAAAAATGGCCAAGATGGTCTTCAAGTTGGCCGAAAATCGTTTTTCAACAAATTCGGGAATCGTATAAAGTTTCTTTTCCATGAATATGGGAAGAAAGTATTTCCCCACGATCAAAAGTGTTATGGCCCCCATCCATTCATACGAGGCAATCCCCAAGCCCAAGGCGAAGCCAGAACCTGACATCCCGATAAACTGTTCCGCAGAAATATTGGCAGCTATCAACGATGCCCCAATTGCCCACCACGGCAGGGATTTGCTTGCCAAAAAATAGTCTTCGACAGTTTTTTCCTTGCCACTCTTTGTTCTAGACACCCAAAGACCCGCGGTCAAAATCACCAGGGCATATGCCACAAAGACCAGGTAATCCCAAAACTCTAGGCTGTTTCCCATGATATCTCAATTTTTTTAGTTCGTTTTCCATATTCTTTTTCCCATCGCCCCGCTGAATCGAGGACTTCCTCAAAACCTCACCTAGGTTATCATTTATGCCGGTCTTTAGCCGTTGTGCATCGGCTATGCCATAGTAATATGATCTTTGCCCGGGGTCTGACTTCATAATTTAATTTCATCTCCGAATCTCTTTCGAAACTTTTGATCGCTTCCTGTATCGAACTCCCAGTCCGGCTTTACAAATTGAAGACTCTGGAATTAGGGCGATTTTGACTCTTGCTCTGGCAGTCATTTTACGATTTGTTTGAACTGAAATGAACATTTGATACATTTCTCAGGGCTTGCGCAGCATATTCAGCCGTGATATCACGCTGTGGATCTGCGAACATTTCATAACCCACCATAAATTTTTTTACTGTCGCGGAGCGTAAAAGCGGAGGATAGAACGACATGTGAAAGTGCCATTCCTCATGTTCCCATCCATCGGTCGGGGCTTGATGGATACCGGAAGAATAAGGAAAGGAGGTCTGAAACAGATTGTCATATCTTGTCGTAATCTCTTTTATTATCTCGGCAAAATTCTTTTTTTCATCATTTGACAGCTGGCCGATGTTCTGATAATGTTTTTTGGGGATTATCATTACCTCATAAGGCCATATCGCCCAGAAGGGCACCAATGCCAAAAAATCATTGTTCTCTACAACAATCCGCTCCTTTTTGTCCAATTCCTGTAGCAGATAATCTTGAAGCAAGCTCCCACCGATCCTATCCCAATATGATTTTTGTTGCTTCGTTTTTTTTTCTGCTTCACGCGGTATTGAAGACTGGGCCCATATCTGCCCATGTGGATGTGGGTTACTGCAACCCATCATACCTCCTTTGTTCTCAAATATCTGTATATGGTTGATACCTTCAATGGCCCCAAGGCTCCTGTATTCTTTTTGCCAAAGATCGATCACTTTTTCAATGGCAAAGACTTCCATCAAAGCAAGTGTCTGTGAATGGTCTGGCGAGAAACAAATCACCTTGCAAATACCTTTTTCACTCTCGGCCCTGAGCAGACCGTCATTATATTCGACCTTTATGGTATCTAACGAGAGTGCCGAGAAATCATTGATGAAACTATAGGTCGATCTATAATCGGGATTACTGGTACCACTGGCCCTAACGTTGTTGGGGCAGAGGTAACAGTGCTCATCATATTTCTTTCTGTCTAATTGTGCACGTTTTTCTTCTTTTCCCTGCCAAGGCCGTTTGGTTCGGTGTGGAGAGACCAATACCCACTCACCTGTCAGTATGTTATAACGTCTATGTGGGATGGTATTGATGTTCGTTTTCAAAATTTCTTGAGAATATGGGTTCCGTTGCTAAGTGAGGTCTGAAATGCAGAAAGTTCTATACCGAATTGCTCTTGATAAACTCTGGACGCTTTTTCGACAAATGAGGCTATACCATCTTCTGGCACAATATTAAGGGTACAACCTCCAAAACCACCGCCTATCATACGTGCACCCAATACGCCCTTGTGCTCCTTGGCCAAGGCTACCAGAAAATCAAGCTCGGCACAGCTTACTTCGTAATCTTTGCTCAACCCCCTATGGGTCTCAAACATCAATCGTCCGACTTCTTTCAGGTTATTTTTTTTTAAAGCATTTACCGCTTTGAGAACCCGTTCATTTTCTGAAACCACATAAGAGCACCTATTGTAAAGTAAAGGCCCCAATTCTTGCTTGCAATGCTCGAGCATCTCCCTTGTCACATGTCGAAGCGAGTTTTCTACATGAAAGTATTTTTGTACGATGGCAAGCCCTTCTTCACATTGCCTGCGTCTCGTGTTGTATTCACCTGTGGCCAAATTGTGGGAAACATTTGTATTGAGCAGCAATAGCCTATAGGGTTCAATATTCATCGATATATAATCAAAAGCCAAGGTTTTGCAATCCAACAACATCACATGATCTTTTTTGCCCATTACCGAGGCAAACTGATCCATGATGCCACATTTTGTGCCTACGAAATTATGCTCGGCCCGCTGTGAAAGCTTGATGATATCCCACTTTTCAAGCCCCAATTGAAAAAGTTCATTGAGACCAAAGGCCAATCCGCATTCCAGGGCAGCCGATGAACTTACTCCAGAACCTACGGGAACACGGCTCTCTATATGACAATGAAACCCATTGACCTTATCGGTTTTTATCTTTATTTCATGAAGTACACCAAGAATGTAATTGTGCCATCCCTCAGTACTTTTCGAAATATGGTCCAAATCGATTACCAGTGTCTCATTATAGTCAGCGCTTTGCACCGTACACCTATTTCGGGAACCGTTGCGGCAAAAACTGAAGATTATGGTTTTGTCGATTGCAGCTGGCAGCACATAGCCTTCATTATAGTCAGTGTGCTCACCAATCAAATTGATTCGGCCAGGTGAAGCTACTTGTAGGTGTAAATCAAAAGAAAATCCTGATTTTTGTGTTTTATTACTAGTTTGCTTATTCTTCAAGTCTCATTGATTGTTTTTCAAATATAATAAATGTAAATTATACATTTAAAATTATGGTGCCAAATAGAAAACCAACAATTGCCTTCCCTCCGAACGACTTTTATCGTCAGGACCACAAAATGTATGTGGCCACAGATTGCATAGTCTTCGGTTATGATTCAAATGATCTGAAACTACTTCTCTTTCAGCGAAAACTCAGTCCTTTCAAAGGAGAATGGTCATTGATAGGCACCTTCGTTCACCTAGACGAGAGCATAGATGTAGCCGCTGAAAGAGTACTTGAGCAGACCACGGGACTGACAAATATCTTCATGGAGCAAACCTTGGCCTATGGTCATGTCAAACGAGATCCGGGCTATAGATGTATTTCGATAGCCAAATATGCGCTTATCAGGCTTGATGAACACGATAAAAAGTCGGTAGAACAATATGGTGCCAAATGGTTTTCACTTGATGATCTGCCACCGATGATACTCGATCATCAACAAATGATAAACGATGCCTTGGATATGCTCAAGGAAAAGGCAAAAAAGCAACCTGTGGGATTTGAACTGCTACCCAAAAAATTTACACTGCCACAGCTTCAGCGACTTTATGAACTGATATATCAAAAAGAGATCGACTCAAGAAACTTCAGAAAAAAGGTTTTGTCGCTCAACATTCTCATAAAATTGCAGGAAAAAGACAAATCCAACTCAAAAAAGGGAGCCTTTCTGTATAAGTTCAACAGTAGAAAATACAACCAATATTTTACGAACGGATTTAATTTTGATACCTAATGAAAATACATTCGAAAACACTGATGATGATGGTTGCCTTGGTGCCGACCTTCATTTTGTTGCTGTCATGCCATGAAAAGACCGAGGAGAAAGATGACCTACTGGCCATAAAGAACCTTTTAAACATGCAAGAAAAGGCATGGTCAAACAACAATATCGACCGTTTTATGGAAGCCTATCAAAAATCAGATTCCATCACCTATTTTGGCAGTAGTGGAATACGAAGAGGATATCAGGCAATGCTCAACAGCTATAAAGAAAGATACCCTACCCAGGCCCATACCGGTACGTTGAAATTTACATTGCACGATATATCAAAAATAAGCGAAGACGCTTATTGGGTGATGGGTGAATATCACTTGACCCGTGAGGTCGGCGACACCAATGGCACTTTCATGATCGTATTGAAGCGCATCAATGGTGCGTGGAAAATTATAGGGGATTCGTCATGTTGACATGGTCATGTTGCCCATGTACTTAAAAACTTGGCCCCAAATTATTTCTTGTTCGCTTTAATATAATTGTTGACACGTTCTTCGAGAATGGGCAGCGTAACAGTGCCTTGTTCGAGCAAGATTTCATGAAAGGCCCTGATGTCAAATTCCGCACCCAATGCCAACTCAGATCTTTTACGTAATTCACGAATCTTCATCTCGCCCATTTTATATGAGATAGCTTGACCCGGCCAAGCGATATAGCGGTCAATTTCAGTGTTCACTTCATGTACCGAAAGGGCGGTATTGCCGAGCATATAATCAACCGCCCGTTGGCGTGTCCATCCCTTTGCATGTATGCCCGTATCGACCACCAAGCGGCAGGCCCGCCACATTTCATAGGTCAACTTGCCAAACTCTTCATAAGGGGTCGTATAAATACCCATTTCGCTGCCCAAAAATTCGGTGTATAATGCCCACCCCTCACCATAGGCAGATAAAAAGAGATTTTTTCTGAATTGTGGAATACTATCTCCCAATTCCATGGTGATAGCCCCTTGCAGGTGATGGCCCGGCACGGCCTCGTGAGCAGTCAATGAAGGCAATACATACAGTGGACGGCTCTTTAGTTTATATATATTCACTAAATAGTAGCCCGGTTGGGTATCACCGGTTGGAGGGGAATAGCGACCTCCTGTGTATTTCGGGGCTATGGCATCAGGTACCTTCTTGACACCATAGGGTCGTCTTGGCAGGGTATTAAAAAATTTTGGGAGCTCAGCGTCCAGTTTTTTGGCAATATTACGGGCATGCATCAAAAGCTCTTCTCCCGTCTCGGCATAGAACTGCCCGTCTGTTCTTAAAAACTCCAGAAAGTCCTCAAATGAGCCTTTGAAATCGACCCTCGCAATAATTTCTTCCATTTCGGCACGAATACGCGCTACTTCCTTCAGGCCTATTTGATGAATATCCTCAGCTGAATATTCATCGGTTGTGGTGTAATAATCAATTCTATTTTGATAAAATTCAGCCCCCCTCGGGGTTTCTGAGACCCCTATGGCCTTTCGGGTGCTTGGAAGGTATTCTTCTTCAAAGAAATGTTTGATTCTCAAAAACGAGGGCACCACGCTTTTTTCTATCGCTCTTTTGGCGGCTTCTAAGATAGAATCTTTCTGACTGTTTGTGAACACATCAGGCAATCTCTTGAACGGTGTGTAGAACCAGCTATCGCGATAATCATCAACAATGTGCTGGTCATAGGTGCTTTCGTAGCTCTTGAAAATGATTTGGGGTTGTGAAATTCCCATTTCAATGCCCTTGCGCATCAGCACAAAATGCTCCTCGACAAAACGGGGGATATCATTGAGAACATTCAAATATACCACAGCATCTTTGTGGTTATAAATGTGCTTGATGCGATAATTCAAGTTCAAATGAAAGCCCTGATCGGCCTGAATGGGGTTTAGGTGCATATTGAATTCATACGCATCAACTTGGTTCTGCAATTTGAATTGTAGCAACTGACGTGAAATTTGATCCGTCTCAGAAAGTTGCGATGTATCTATATCTGTCAAATACCCTAACATTTCGGCAGCAAAAAGAGCTTGTCTTTTTTTTATACTGTCTGCCCTAATGCCCAATGGATATTCTTCATCATCGTATAACGAAAAATCATCAACCGATTGAATGACGTTCAAAAGCCTCGTAGTGGCATCTTGCCGAACCCTTTGCCGGCATGAATGCAAAATCAACGCCGCTAAAATAACTACGTGTATACGGAAAAAAAGTGTTGATCTTATTCGCATGGTTCTACATTTTTATGGTGCTCCAGTAATCGTTGATCAATCGACGGATGCCCAGTGGTTTTCATTCTTCAATTTTGGATTGAACGTTTTATACATTTTGCTTCCTTTGGCTGAAAGGCCTTTTCCCAGATAGTTTTTCCAGTAATCATATGGCTCATTTTTTTAATTTCACCTTTGGTCATTTCCATCTTCCGCCCACCAATAAAACAACATTAAGGTCTGGTTTTTTAGCAAAGGTGGCAATTGTTCTTCTCCATTATTTAGGCTTATCGCCATTTAAGCGGGGGGTTGCCTAAGTCTTATAACTGGGAAGTTCAGGTCTTGACCTCAGTCCTTTTTTTATAACTTCCAGTACCCTTTCCCGTTCTGCCCCTTGCAATTTTAACCGTGGGGGGCGAACATTCTCGGTACCTATGCCCGTGGCGACCTCTGCCAGTTTTATGTTTTGCACCAATTGCGGACTTATATCAAGTTCAAGCAGAGGAAGGAACCATCGATAGATTTCTGTGGCCTCTTTCACCCTTCCTACCTTTGCCAACTCATAAATGGCCACGGTCTCTGCCGGAAAGGCGCATACCAAACCTGCAACCCAGCCGTCGGCCCCAAGCAAAAGGCTCTCTAATGCCAAAGGGTCGACCCCTGTCAAGATTTTAAGGCGGTCACCAAATTTGTTTCGCAACCTGCCTATATTGATGACATCGCGTGTTGACTCTTTGACCGCACCAATGTTCTTGATCTCTAAAAGCTCTTCGAACATATCGGGCGTGACCTCGATTTTATAATCGACCGGATTGTTGTAGATCATTATCGGCAGACTTGTGCTCTTGGCTATTTCCTTAAAATAGACGATTGTTTCCCTGTCTGTGGCCCTGTATCGCATCGGTGGCAAGACCATCAAACCATCAGCTCCGCATTTTTCAGCACTTTGAACCGTTTTTATCGCCACTTTGGTCGCTTGTTCTGCAATGGTCATTATCACCGGTATTCGGCCCAAGACAATGGCAGCGGTCTCTTTGATCAGTCGTTCTTTTTCATCTTCCATAAGGGTACTGGCCTCTCCAAGGGATCCCCCCAAAACAATTCCGTGAACGCCTGCATCCATCTGTGCCTTGATGTTCTTTTGAAACATTTTTACATCTAGTTTGTCATCTTCGGTGAACTTGGTGGTTACTGCGGGCATCACGCCTTTCCATTGAAATTTCATAGTTAATGGTTTACATTATTTGCTTTAATATGTAGGTATGATGAAACAATTCAAACATCCATTTTGTTTTTACGCTCTTGCAACAAAACCTTATTCTTTTTTTAAAGGCACCTCGCGTACTCCTGTCTTTTCTGCCCAAGCAAAATAGGCCTTTTGCAATTCTATGACCAACTCAGGTCGCACATCGACCAAATTGTTCAGCTCAGTGGGGTCTTCCCCAAGATCGTAGAGCTCCCAAGGTTGGGCGTTGACCGCGACCAACTTCCAGTCTCCCTTTCTTACCGCCCTATGTCCAAGATGCTCCCAAAAAATATACTGATGGCCTTCCCGTTGATCATTCTCGAGCAGGGGCAGCAATGATTTTCCTTCTAGAGAGGTGATTTGGTTACCGTGGTATTGTTGAGGGTAGTCGGTCCCGGCCACTTCTACCAGAGTGGCCATAATATCGACTATATGCCCAGTACTGGTATTGATACCGCCCCCTGTCTTTATCTTATTCGGCCAATGGGCTATCAAGGGGGTGGCCGTACCCCCTTCATGCGTATATCGTTTATAACGCCTAAAGGGAACATTGCTCACATTGGCCCATGCCTGCCCTTGGCTTACCGACCAACCACTTTCTTCTTTCCATACCTCGTAATTGTGCTTCTTATATTTATCCCAATTCATGCCGAACATATCGGTCTCAGCAGAACAGCCATTGTCTGACAAGAACAAGATCAATGTGTTCTCGTATTCACCGATTTGCTTTAGGTGGGCTACCAATCGACCTATGTTCTGATCCATTCGGTCAATTTGGGCTGCATAGATGGCCCGTCTGAAATCCAAGTTTTCCCTATCTTCAATCGACAATGAATGCCAGTTGACATTATCGGGTGGTGACAAAATGGTATGCTGCGCAATAATGCCCATTTCTTTCATTCGCCGATGTTTTTCTTCGCGAAGCTTATCCCATCCTCCCAAATATTTTCCTTGATACTTGGCAATATCCACATCGGGTGCTTCGAGGGGAAAATGGGGTGCATTATACGCCATATAGAGAAAGAACGGTCGGTCATCGTCTTGTGCTTCGGCCACTTCTTGGTTCAAAAAGTGCATGCCGTAATCAGTGAACACATCGGTAGTGTACCAATCTTGCCTAGGGTGTAAATCATTCTGGGGATCATCGGTTGCGGGTATGTGCAGTTTTCCGTCCAAATACACATCACAGTCTTCCAATACCTTCCAGTAGCTGTCTACATGAATGTTGATGCCATAAAATCGGTCAAAACCACGACCTGTAGGCCATTGCTGGGATTCTTTGTGGCCTACATGCCACTTGCCCGACATCATGGTCTTATACCCCGCTTCTTTCAACACTTCGGCCAAGGTCACAGAGGTTCTGTTCAAAAATCCTTGATAGGCGCCCCCATAATCTCCATAGACCATTCGACCTACCCCTGCCTGGTGTGGGTAAACGCCCGTCAACAAACTTGCACGGGTGGGACAACATCTTGCGGCATTGTAGAAATTGGTGAACCGTATCCCTCCATAGGCCAGATCATCTATATTGGGGGTGCTGATTTCGCCACCATAGCAGCCCAAATCAGAATAACCCATATCATCTGCCAATATCAATACGATGTTCGGACGTTTTTCGGTAGCCTTGCCCATCACTTTTTCCTTGTCCTTACAAGAAAAAATAAAAAGTAAAACCGATAGGACACCTGTTATTTGTAAACGATTCATACTTTACAATTTAAAAGTCACTTTGCTCAATTATATTTTTTATGGATGTCAACTTCCGGAAATTGCGAAATACGCAGGGTAGTACAACCGTACGGTATCAATTCGACCTTTTCTTCCTCTGTACCCAATTCGCGATGGGGCCATGGCGATTCGGGGAGTTTTCCCGTATTACCATTGTACTCCTTCCAATGGGGTATCAATTTCGCCTTTGTATAAATTGAAATGGGAGCATTCTCTAAATTCCAGGGCATGTTACTTTTTAATCCCCGTACCTCAACGATAAAGTCATTTTCCATCAACACCCGTTTTGGGATACCGTAGTTCCAAGGGGATTTAGGGTATACCTCATAAAAAGTGTCTGCCCATTGGTCTTTTTTGATTTCTGCCCATTCTTCATTGATTTTTAGGGCATATAACAAAGGGCCTCGTTCTATGGCTATGGAACGTTCATACCAACGTGAGGTCTTTACTTCCATCGGAAACTGAAGTACAACCGTATCTCCCTTTTTCCAAGCTCTCTTCAAGGTAACGGTTCCATTGTCTATGGTAAATTTTTGCGTCTTACCGTTGACAGTAATTTTTGGGTCGGAACACCAACCCGGTATTCTAAGTTCAAAATCAAACGTCACTTTTTTATCAGGATTTACAACGAATTCTACGGTATCTTCAAAAGGGTAATTTGTTCTTTCTTCAACCTCAACTTTTACACCATCAGCAACAGTTATAGTTGCACTAGAGGGTGCATAAACCAAGGCCGCAATGCCATTATCGGCAGTAGCATAAAACAGGTTTTGAACCAATTTGGGCCAACCTTGGTGCATATTAGAGACACAACACGGATATCCTGTCAAGGTACCGTACAATGTACTGCTACCACCATACTCACAATCAAAATTGCGGTACTCATGGGTCACCTTGATCTGGTTGGGCTGTTGAAAGTAT
>JANQOD010000331.1 GCA_028289745.1 Allomuricauda sp.
CAATATTCTTCAAAGTCACTTTACAGAACTTATCTATGATGAAGCCTACTATTGGTATTATGCACAAGATTTGGCTTGGGGGTATTTTGATCATCCTCCCATGGTGGCCTACTTGATAAAGCTTTCGTCGTTTTTCTTTGGTGAAGAATTGGGCGTGCGGCTGATGAGCTGTCTTTTGGGTATGGGCACCTATATTATACTTTGGTATTTGATATCAGTGGAAGAAAAGAAGAAAAACATACTGCTGTTTTTTCTGCTCTTGTTCTCAATGCCCCTGTTGAATGCCTACGGTTTTTTGACCTTGCCCGATACCCCCCTTTTATTTTTTACCGCTCTTTTTCTTTTGGCCTATAAAAAATTTGTGGGGAAATCTACGGTAGGGCTTTCCATAGTATTGGGGCTGGCCATGGCAGCATTGATGTACAGCAAATACCATGCGGTCTTGGTCATTTTTTTTGTATTGCTGTCAAACTTGGCCCTTGTGAAAAACAAGTTTGCCTGGTTGGCCGTCGCTGTTGCCATTTTATGTTATCTGCCCCATTTGGCATGGTTGTACGGCAATGATTTCATCACTATCAAATATCATCTCTTTGAACGGCCCAACCAGCCCTATTCGTTTGAAAAATTCACACTGGGGTATTTTTTGAACCTTATCCTCATTTTCGGATTGCTGTTTCCCTGGGCTTATTGGGCGCTTTTCAAAAGTAAGGCCAACGATCACTTCAAAAAATCGCTATTGTATATAAGTTACGGTGTGCTGCTTTTTTTCTTTATATCAAGTTTTAATCGCCGTGTTCAGACACAATGGATAGTTATAGTGTGCATACCCATGGCCATCTTGGCCTACGATTATTTTTTCAACCGCCCCAAGCCCAAAAAGTGGTTACTACGGTTTGGAACCGCAAGTGCCATTATTCTTTTGTTCGCCAGATTGGGGTTGGTCTTTGAACCCCTTTTCCCTGTGGTATACGAAACCCATGGCAACAAAAAATGGGTGGCGGTGCTTGAAGAGAAAGTTGGTGATACCCCGATCGTCTTTGAAAATTCATACCGACGGGCTCCGATGTATGCTTTCTATTCGGGCAACACCTCTTTTTCCTTAAATAATTTCCATTATCGCCAAAACCAATATAACATTGACGATTCTGAAAGAAAAATACAAGGCAAACGCGTGGTTCACCTAACCCAATATGCAAGAGAGGGTGATTTTACCTATCAGAATCAATATGGAACCATTTTTTATGGTACCTTCATCGATAATTTCAAATCATACCGCAGGTTGTGGTGCCGTGTTGAACCCTCTCCGATAGTGACAGGGGACAGTCTGCAAGTAAAAGTGTACAATCCTTATGAGAAAAAAATCAGCCTAAGTGCCTTACAGTTCCATGTGGCCGAGTTAGATGCCTATAAAGACTTGAAGAACTCCAGAAAAATAGTACTTATACCGCAGCAGCACAATACACAATTCTTGAAACCAAAAGACACCACCCATTTCAAATGTATGCTGCCTGCACCAAAATCAGCTGATATTGAATATGTTAAATTTGGCATTTCTGAATTTGGATTGCGGCCGGGCATCAACAGCGAAAGTATTGAATTGAAACGATGAACACGATTGAGCGCAGTATCGATTCTTTGGATTGGATGACCCTGGTTCTTTTATTGGGGCTCACCCTATTGGCCATCGGCAAATATCTTTACCAAACCAGGTTCATGAGTTTTTTGATCCTGCCCTTCAACAATAAATACATTTCCATGTACAGTAAAAAGGGGAGGCTGCTCAATTGGTTCCATATCTTGATGACCCTCTTTCAAATCATCAACTTTTCTTTGTTTCTATATTTTGCTTTTCAAATTTTTGAACTTTCCTTCCTCAACAAATCTACCGCGGCCTACTTCATAATATTGCCTATGGTTGTTCTTGTCCTTTTGTTAAAAATAGTCTTGCAAATGTCTAAAGGGTATGTCTTCAACACGCAGGCATTGGTCAATGAAATCATTTACAACAAATTGTCTTATTTTAACCATAGCGGTCTCATCATGTTCATCGCAAACATTGTGTTGATTTATATTTTAAAAGACTCAAAACCTATTGTTTATGGTACAATTTTCTTAATTCTCTTCATTAATATCATTGGTCTGATCAATATTTTGAAGAACCGTCAAAAAATGATTGTCACCAATGTATTCTATTTTATTTTGTACCTTTGCACTCTCGAAATTGCCCCCTTGGTGATTATTGGTGGTTATCTAAAAGACTGATTTTTATGAGAGTAAAGACGATTTTGGTCTCTCAGCCAGAACCGAAAATGGAGAATTCCCCCTACTCACGACTCATTGAAAAAGAAAAAGTGAAGGTCGATTTCAGGCCTTTCATACACGTAGAAGGTGTTAAGGCCAAAAGTGTCAGACAGCAAAAAATAGACCTCAACAATTACACTGCCATCATTCTGACCAGTAGAAACTCTGTTGACCATTTTTTTAGAATTGCAGAGGAAATGCGTTTCAAGGTGCCCGACACCATGAAGTATTTTTGCCAATCTGAGGCCGTGGCTTACTATCTACAGAAATATGTGGTCTACAGAAAAAGAAAAATTTATGTGGGTCAGCGTAGCTTCGGCGATTTGATTCCAATGTTCAAGAAGTACAAAGACGAAAAATTTCTATTGCCCTCATCAGACGTGCTGAAACCTGAAATACCCAAAGTTCTCGATGAAATGAATTTGAATTGGAAACGGGGCATCTTTTACAAAACGGTTATCAGCGACCTTTCTGACCTTAGAAACGTCTACTACGATGTATTGGTCTTTTTCAGTCCATCAGGAATCGAATCGTTGTTGAAAAACTTT
>JANQOD010000336.1 GCA_028289745.1 Allomuricauda sp.
TGGGCTTCATGAGTGGAGTGAAAATTAAATCCCGAGAATCAGTTTGGCTATCCAGAAATATATCAAGATACCAAAAATATCATTGCTAGTGGTGATGAAGGGGCCCGTGGCAATCGCTGGGTCTATGTTTCGTTTATGCAAAAACAACGGAATAAAGGTGCCGATAAGGCCTGCCACCACGATGACGACCACCAATGAAAGCGATATGGCGACGGCTGTATCAAAGGTGCCTTTCCATATCCAAGTGAACAGCAACAACAGTGCGGCTAGAATCAATCCATTTAACAAGGCCAAGAGCATTTCTTTTATCAAACGGTTCCCGATGCTTCCCTTTAAATCATCATTCGCCAGGCCTTGTACGATAATGGCGCTTGATTGCACCCCAACGTTACCGGCCATGGCGGCTATCAATGGCGTAAAGAAAAAAAGAATGGCGTGCTTGCTTATCATTTCTTCAAAACCTCCCATTATGGCCGCGGCCCCCAATCCGCCCAGTAAACCCAATATGAGCCAGGGCAACCGTGCACGGGTGAGCTCCCATATACTGTCGTCAGCTTCTACATCTTGTGAGATACCCGCCGCCAATTGATAATCTTTTTCGGCTTCATCACGAATGACGTCGACAATGTCATCAATGGTAATTCGACCCACCAAACGACCTATTTCATCTACAACGGGTATGGCTTCCAAATCATATTTCTGCATTATCTTGGCCACTTCTTCGGGTTTTTCGTTCACATTTACCGAATCTACTTTGGGGATGTACACATCTCGAATGTGCGTTGTTGTTGAAGCGGTCAGCAGGTCTTTCAGAGATAATCGCCCCTTTAGTTTTTCTTCATCGTCCACCACGTAAATAGAATGTACACGGGTCACGTTCTCGGCCTGTTTTCTCATTTCACCGACGCAGTTGAGCACCGTC
Source organism: Allomuricauda sp. (assembly GCA_028289745.1). Taxonomy (GTDB): domain Bacteria; phylum Bacteroidota; class Bacteroidia; order Flavobacteriales; family Flavobacteriaceae; genus Flagellimonas_A. The sequence continues at coordinate 923 of JANQOD010000336.1, forward strand.
CAGTTTTCGTTCACCTTGACCAGCTCTTTGGCCATCAGTCCACCGGCAGAGTTTTCATCATAGCGCAAAAGATCTACGATGTCTTTGGCGTGCTCTTTATCTTCGATTTCAGAAATGACCTCTTGCACGATCTCTTGGGGCAGCTCACCAACGATGTCTGCGGCATCGTCGGTGTCCAGTTCTTCAAGCTCTTCAGCGATTTCTTTGATTGAAAGATTGTTCAGAACCGCTTCACGAACATCTTCATCCATTTCGGTGAGCACATCTGAGGTCTTTTCGCTATCAAGAAGTTTGATGAGATAGGTGGCCTCTTCGGTATTCAGCTCGTCTGCAATCTCGGCCACATCGGCATAATGGAATTCTTTCATCATTGACCGAAGCCCTTGATTGTCATTGTTGTCGATCAATTGCTTGATCTGATCTAACAGCTCATCTGTGAGTTTAAACGGAGTCATTGCCTATCTTCTTCACCAACGCCATGAAGTCAGCTACCGATAGCTGTTCAGGGCGCCGGTCAAAGATAGCATCTTCTTTGAGATAATCTGAGAGGCCCAAACTTTTTAGGCTGTTGCGCAAGGTTTTTCGCCTTTGGTTGAAAGCGGTCTTTACCACTCGTTGAAACAAAGCTTCATTACATTCAAGATGGTATGGGTTCTTTCTTGTGAGTCGAATGACACCAGATTCTACCTTCGGAGGTGGATGAAAAACCTGTGGCGGCACTGTAAACAGGTATTCTGCATTGTAATAGGCCTGTGTCAGTACCGAAAGTATGCCATAGGTCTTGCTGCCCTCTTTGGCACAGATACGTTGTGCCACCTCTTTTTGAAACATTCCGGAGAACTCGGGAACTTGTGAACATATCTGCAAGGTCTTAAAAACAATTTGGCTCGAAATGTTGTATGGAAAGTTACCGATGATGGCAAATTGTTGGTCGTTAAAAAGTTCTTTCAGGTCATGTTTCAGAAAATCGGCCCCTACAATTGTGAAATCATTGTTCTTTCGGTCTTGGGCGAACTTTTGGTTGAGGTATTGAACCGATTCTGAATCGACATCCATGGCCACCAAGTCGATGTCTTTTTGTAAAAGGTATTTGGTCAGTATACCTGTACCGGGGCCAATTTCAAGAACTCTTTTATACTTTTCAAAAGAAAGGGTGCCCGCAATTTTTTCTGCAATGGCCCCATCTTTCAGAAAATGTTGGCCTAGATGCTTTTTTGGCTTTACCGAAGATTTTTTATGGCCGTTCTTGACAGCGTCTTTGGGCATGTACTTTTTTGTTTTCTAATTGAGGCCGTGAATGTATACCCAGGCCATCAGCCCAGATTTTAATTTGGCCTTGACTCTTATGGTATTGAACTGTTTCTCGTATTCGTCTAAATGAAAAAGGTCTAAGAACGAAATCTTGTACAGGGTTCCCCCAACCTCATCATGGGGTTTTTCCGATCTAGCGGCAAAAGGCTCTTCGAAGCCTTCTACCCCTATCATCTTGAACCCCGAAAGAATGTCTTTTTTGCCAGTAATTTTCCTTCCCAAAATTTGTAGTTGTAGTTCGCTGGTCTGCATGGTGCAATAACAGAAATAACGTTGCGTGGTCATCATATCGATTGTTCATTTATGAGTTCGAGTTCTGTTCTGAAGGCAACAAATTTGTTTGCAAACCGTGTCACACCCTCATTGCGCAATCTATCGGCATCTTCTTTATAGTAACGCGATAAGGTGTCTTTGTCTTTTGAAGTGTATTGAATGGAATAGGTGGTACCGCCCATTTCTTCATCGACCATCACACGGCACATTTTGGCAGCGGTGAACTTGCCGGTGGCCAGCATATCGGGAATGTGTTCGTCACGCATCCAATCAAGCCATTGGTCGTGTACGCTGTCGTCGATATTAATGGTTACGTTATAGATATACATTCCATAGAAATTAACTGTCCGGGGGAAGTGTCAGTTAATGGAATCGCCCCGTAAAATACGAAAATTTTT
>JANQOD010000337.1 GCA_028289745.1 Allomuricauda sp.
ACAAAACCTCTTGCGTTCATCTCTGTATCAATGGCCTTAAGAATACGTTTTTTGTCCAAATCGGAGATTTGGGCCTTATCGATGCCTGTTTTGTAAAAAGCGTAGGATTTATAGTCATTGAAATCAGCTTGCGTATCGTAGTCAGCAATGACACGTACGGAAACACACGAACTGAGAAAGACCAATGCAAGTAAGGGAAACGCAAAAGCTTTAAAATTTTTCATATCAATCTTTTTTGAGTTAAACCGCAATTTTCTTTCGAAATATGCATCAAAGATTATGCCGAAAAGCACAATTTTATCGCTGCATACCAGTTTTTTTGTCAAAACCGTAAGGGCAGTGGCGACAGCCGCTTTCACAGCAATAGCCCCGCTTTAAAAGATACTGTTCGGTAAACACTTTATAACCTTCTTTTGAAAGGTAATAGTCACCTTCTTCAAGCGGTAGTATCTTTTTCACAGGTCTATTTTAGCAATTATTTGAAAATGAACCAACATAAAATTGAGAACGCATGCAACCACTATGTTCCCGCATCTAAATTTCAAAAATTCCCTTTTGGGAAGAAACTTTCAAAACTGATCCATGCCCGTTTCATGTATATAAATTTACCCATTTATGGGCACTTTAAAGTTGCTTTTCAGCCGATTTGTAGGTCAAATCACCTATTTTTTGAACAAATTGCCATCCGATACCGCTATATTTGTAAGAATCATACGATTATAATATGGTCGTGGTCTTTCGACATTTTTTCTATAAAAACTATGTGGGGCTCTCACTATGGCCCTTTATTATTGTAAAAGAAAGACACCTCAAAAAAGATACGGTACTTATCAATCATGAGCGCATACACCTTAAGCAACAGCAAGAATTGTTGATTTTGCCTTTTTATTTTTTGTATGTGGCAGAATGGTTGTTGCGGATCGTGCTATACCTCAATGCCTATCGTGCCTACCAGAACATCAGTTTTGAGCGCGAGGCCTATGCCAATGAGCACGACCCTTATTATCTTAGTACCCGAAAAGCTTTTGGGTTTTTAGATTATCTTTTTCGGTAAATCAGACCATTTTTGAAAAGTCACAACCAGCAGATCGATCTACCCGAATTACGTGAACGGGGCACTACGCTTTTTATCAAGCGCGAAGATGAATTGCACAAACATATTTCAGGAAATAAATTCCGCAAACTGAAATACAATTTGATAAGGGCCAAGAAAGAAGGCCATTCCACCCTGCTGACTTTCGGTGGTGCTTTCTCGAACCATATTTTGGCCACTGCCCGTGCAGGCCATGAGAATGGGATCGGTACCATAGGGATCATACGTGGTGAAGAGCTGAGGAAGAATTGGAAAGATAACCCCACATTACAATTGGCGGCAAAGTTCGGAATGCGATTCCATTTTGTTTCAAGGGATGAATACCGCCGAAAGTCCACTGCTAAATTTTTGAGATCATTACAGATTGACTTTGGTGATTTTTACTTGTTGCCTGAAGGGGGTACCAACACCCTTGCCATAAAAGGATGTGAAGAGATTTTGACCGAAAATGATGCCGATTTTGATATCGTCTGCTGTGCAGTGGGCACTGGGGGTACTTTGGCCGGACTCATCAATTCTGCTTCTCGGGGGCAATCGGTTTGGGGGTATCCTGCACTAAAAGGTGATTTCTTAAAAGAGGATATTCGTACATTTGCAATCAAAGATAATTGGCAATTGATGACCAACTATCATTTTGGGGGCTATGCCAAGATGAACCGCGAACTGATCGATTTCATCAACAATTTTAATGACCGAACAGGTATTGCCCTTGACCCGATTTACACGGGTAAAATGCTCTATGGTATTCTTGACCAAGCCAAAAAAGGTTTTTTTTCAGAGGGTACCCGCATACTGGCCATCCACACAGGGGGGCTTCAGGGCATAAAGGGCATGAACCTTGTATTAAAAAAGAAAAAGTTGCCGTTGCTCAACATATGAGAACACGATCATTGTATGCCGTTATTGGGTTGTTGCTGTTAGTTGCCTGTGGTACCAAAAAAAGAACTGCACGGAAAATTGAGAGAGAACCACGCCCATCAGTAGTCTATAACCCGAATAGGGGGGTCGAATCGACAAAGGCCGATGAAACAAAACTGTATCCGATGCCTGCCGACCCGGGTAGATTTGTCAGATTTCCCATCACTTCCACCGGTGAATATATAGAGACCTTTGCTGAAATCGCACAATACGAGATGCGTGCTTTCGGTATTCCGGCCAGTATTACCTTGGCACAGGGCATTTTGGAAAGTGGTTCTGGCAAGGGCGAATTGACAAAAAAGACAAATAACCATTTCGGAATAAAATGCCATACAGGCTGGCAGGGCGAATATGATTTTCATGACGATGATGAGCGGGGCGAGTGCTTCCGTAAGTATAACCATCCTATGTACTCATTTCGCGATCACAGTATCTTTCTTTCGTCGCGTTCACGTTATGCCTTTCTTTTCAATTACCGAAGGGATGATTATAAGCGTTGGGCACACGGACTCAAAAAAGCAGGGTACGCTACTGATAGAAAATACCCCCAAAAATTGATTTCGTTGATCCAACAGTACGATTTGCATAGATACGATGAAGAGGTGGTTCGGGGCGGATTGGAAGTAGTTCGTAAGCCCAAAGACTATGAGGTCTTTACCCATATCGTACAGAAAGGAGACACCCTTTATGGCATTTCAAAGCGCTATACCATTTCGGTTGATGAGCTGATGCGTATCAACGGATTACAATCTACAAATATATCGATCGGTCAGGTCATCAATATCAGACGGCCCACGACCAAGTAAAAGATGTGACAGCCAATAAACATGCGATACCAACGAAGCAGTACGTTATTTACGGAAGCCAAAAAGTACATTCCCGGAGGGGTGAACTCTCCCGTTCGGGCTTTTAAGGCCGTGGGCGGTGAACCTATTTTTATCAAAAAAGCAGAAGGCGCCTATCTCTATGACGAAGATGACAATCAATATATCGATTATATCGCCTCTTGGGGTCCACTGCTCTTTGGCCATGCATTTGAACCCGTTATCAAAGCGGTGGTCGAAAAGACCAAAAAAGGCACTTCATTCGGTATTCCCACTGAGGTCGAGACCCAGTTGGCAAAACTTGCCGTTGAGATGGTGCCGAATATCGACAAGATCCGTTTTGTGAACTCTGGCACCGAGGCCTGTATGAGTGCGGTACGGTTGGCCCGTGGCTATACGGGTAAGGATAAGATCATTAAATTTGCGGGTTGTTATCACGGCCATTCCGATGCTTTTTTGATTCAGGCCGGGAGCGGGGCCGTAACCTTTGGGAATCCGAACAGCCCCGGGGTTACA
>JANQOD010000339.1 GCA_028289745.1 Allomuricauda sp.
CCCAGGTAACGAGCACCGAAACGGCCAAAAAAGTAGCCCAGGTCGCCGGTAGCGGACAATTTTCATTGTTTGGCAATGAGGGCGAGGCACCGGCCACCATCAAAGATGTGAACAGCCGCAATACCGTTTCTGACGTTTCGCACTTTTATCAAAGTGTTTCGAAAGGGTTGGGCATGCGCCTTTTCATGGAGAAACTGATGCAACAACCGTCCGTTTGTTTTGATACGGAAACCACTTCCATCAATCCGCTCGAAGCCGAACTCGTGGGCATTGCCTTCAGTTGGGCCGTGGGCAAAGGTTTTTACATTCCCTTCCCAGACGAAAAAGAAGCCGCCCAAGAATTGATAGAACAATTGCGCCCCTTTTTTGAATCAACAACCATCGAGAAAATCGGGCAGAACCTGAAATACGATATCAAGGTATTGCAGCATTATGGGGTCGAGGTCAAGGGCAAACTGTTCGATACCATGTTGGCGCACTATCTCATCAACCCCGATATGCGACACAATATGGATGTGTTGGCCGAAACCTACCTCAACTACACGCCCATTTCGATCACCGAACTCATCGGCAAAAAGGGCAAGAACCAGTTGAGCATGCGAGAGGTTGCACTCGAAAGGCAAACCGAATACGCCGTGGAGGATGCCGACATCACCTTTCAATTGGCACAAAAATTCCGACCCGAACTGACACAGGCCAGTACCATGAAGCTGTTTGAAGAAATCGAGGTACCATTATTGCGGGTACTCGCCGATATGGAGCGCGAGGGAATCAATCTCGATGAGGGTTTTTTGAAGGAATTATCGAAAAAACTCGATGCCGATATTAAAAAACTGGAGGAAAAAATATACGAACAGGCGGGTGAGCAGTTCAACATCGCTTCTCCCAGACAACTGGGCGATATTCTCTTTGGAAAACTGAAACTCGTTGAAAAACCCAAAAAAACGAAAACAGGGCAATTCTCTACCGCCGAAGATGTACTCTCATACCTCGCCAAAGACCATGAAATCATTCAGAATGTACTCGACTACCGTGGACTCGCAAAATTGAAGAGCACTTACGTCGATGCACTGCCCAACGAGGTGCAAAAGCATAGTGGCAGGGTACATACCGACTATATGCAAACGGTGGCCGCCACCGGGCGATTGAGTAGCAACAATCCGAATTTACAGAACATACCCATTCGCACAGAACGGGGGCGGCAAGTCAGAAAGGCCTTTATACCAAGAGATGAAGACTATGTGCTGCTCGCAGCTGACTATTCTCAAATCGAACTACGGATCATTGCTGCCCTGAGTGAAGAAGACACCATGATCGAGGCCTTTAAAAATGGTGAGGACATTCACGCCTCAACGGCCTCAAAGGTCTTTGATGTGCCTATTGACCAAGTGACCCGAGAACAGCGCGGCAATGCCAAAACCGTAAATTTTGGAATTATCTATGGGGTATCGGCTTTCGGGCTCAGTAACCAGACCGACCTCAACCGTACCGAAGCCAAAGAGCTTATCGAAACCTATTACAAGACCTATCCGAAGCTGCGCAATTATATCGGTGATCAAATCGATTTTGCCCGCGATAACGGTTACGTACAGACGGTTTTGGGGCGGCGTCGGTATTTGAAAGACATCAACTCGAGCAACCAAGTGGTCAGGGGGGCAGCCGAACGAAACGCCGTGAATGCCCCCATTCAGGGAAGTGCCGCCGATATCATCAAAATCGCGATGATCAACATCCATAAAAAACTAACTGAAGGGAAATACAAGACCAAAATGCTGCTGCAGGTGCATGACGAACTGGTCTTTGATGCCCACAGACCCGAATTGGACAGGGTCTCAAAACTGATAAAATCTGAAATGGAAAACGCCTATGCACTTGCCGTACCCTTAGACGTTGAAGTGGGCATTGGCGAAAATTGGTTGGAGGCACATTAAAAAAACAATACAAAAAATCAAAAATAGAAACCCGTAAAAACCTCTCTTATGAAAATTTTTAAACTCCTCGTAGCTTCTTCTTTTTTACTCATTTCATCTATCGGCCTCGCGCAAGAGGCACCACCAAACCGTTTTGATTTTGGTAAAATGTGGTCTTTTGAGAACCCGCCCAAAGAGTGGTTCAAAGAGGCCTATAATTTCGAACCCGGTGATGATTGGTTCACCGATGTGCGAAAATCATCGCTTCGGTTCGCAGAATGGTGTTCTGCCTCTTTCATTTCACCAAATGGATTGATCATGACCAACCACCATTGTTCAAGAAGTGTGGTAGGGGCCCTGCAACAAGAAAACGAAAACTTTGACACCCAAGGGTTTTATGCCGTAAACCAAGGTGATGAACGAAAAGCCGAGGGGCTGTTCGTGGAACAACTTCATATGATCGCCGATATCACCGATGAAGTGATGGCGTTGACCAAAAATCCTGACAATGACCTGCACAAAGCGCAAATGACAGAAGATGCCCTTAAAAAAATATCGGAAGAGTATGGTAAAAAGGAAGCATGGTCGGGGCTGCGATTAGAGCCTGTCACGTATTATAGTGGTGGTAAATTTTCCCTTTACGGATACAAAAAATACGAAGACATCAGGTTGGTCTGGATTCCAGAGTTGGATTTGGGATTTTATGGTGGCGACCCCGATAATTTCACCTACCCCAGGTATAATTTGGATGTCACTTTCTGGAGGGCATATGACGAAAATGGCAATGCGGTCGACAGTTCCCAAAATTACTTCAAATTCAATCCCGATGGGGCCAGCGAGAACGAGGTAACCTTTGTGGTGGGCAATCCAGGAAGCACCGAGCGCTACAGAACCATTTCCCAATTGGAGTACGACAGGGACTACAGGTACCCTATGATTCTTAGATTTTTGGAAAACCGGCATCA
>JANQOD010000344.1 GCA_028289745.1 Allomuricauda sp.
CTTTTGCAGTTCGCCGGCATCGCCATAAATATCTAAATGATCGGCATCCATAGAGGTAATGCAGGCAACATCTGGTGAAAGGTGCAAAAATGAACGGTCGTATTCGTCTGCCTCAACTACAGCATGTTCTATGCCCTCTAATACAAAGTTGCTGTCGAAATCTTCAGAAATGCCCCCCAGAAAAGCAACGAACGGAACACCCGATTCTTTCAACAAATGGGCCAGAATACATGAGGTAGTGGTTTTGCCATGGGTACCTGCAACGGCAAAGCAGAAGGTATCGCGGGTAATCATGCCCAAGACCGCCGCCCTCTTTTTAACGACGAAGGCCTTATCGATGAAATAGTTAAGTTCTTTCAACTCTTTGGGCACAGCAGGTGTGTACACGATCAAAGTATTTTCAGAATTTTTGAATTCTTCAGCAATGAGATCGACATCATCTGTAAAGTGGACCGATATACCAGAATCGATCAGTTCAGTGGTAAGCGGTGTGGCCGTTTTATCATATCCGGCTACGTTTTTGCCAATAAATTTGAAGTACCGTGCCAATGCCGACATGCCAATGCCGCCGACACCTATAAAATATACGTTATGCACACGGGTCAAATCCACTATATCAATTTTTCAATTTCGTCCACAATCTGTTCGGTTGCCTTTGGCATGGCCAATTTTTTAATATGGCCTGCCAATATGGTTTGCTGGTCTTTTGATCGAATCAGGTCTTCGAATACTTTTTCAAACTGGTCATCCAACTCCTTTTCCCTGATCATCAATGCCGCACCTTTTGCCACTAGGGCCTTTGCGTTTTTGGTCTGATGGTCTTCGGCCACATTGGGCGAGGGAATGAAGATTACGGGCTTGCCCACTAAGCACAACTCTGAAACCGAACCTGCACCTGCCCTAGAGACGATAATATCAGCCGCACCATAGGCAAGATCCATCTTATCGATGAATGGCCTGACCTTGACCGAACCATTTTCATGTTTCTTGTATTCTTCAGAATACAGTTTGCCACATTGCCAAATCAGTTGCACCCCTATATGTTCAAAGAAATTCAGCTCTGCTTCCACCAATTGGTTGATACGACGGGCGCCCAGACTTCCTCCCAAAACGAGCAAGGTCTTTTTCTCCCTATCCAATCCGAAGTGCCGTACGGCTTCTTTTTTATCCACGGTCGAATCGACCAAATCAGCCCGAATGGGGTTGCCCGTTTTCACGATCTTGTCCTTTGGAAAGAATCGTTCCATGTCATCGTAGGCCACACAGATCTTTTTAGCATGTTTGGCCAGTAGTTTGTTGGTGATGCCCGCATATGAGTTTTGCTCTTGCAGTACACAGGGTACATCTTTTTTTGCCGCCATCTGTACCAAAGGCCCACTGGCGTATCCGCCGGTGCCAATGGCCACATGGGGCTTAAATCTGTTCACTATTTTTCTTGCTCTCAACAAACTGTTTATCAGTTTAAAAGGAAACATCAGGTTTTTGACCGTCAGTTTTCGTTGTAATCCACTAATCCAAAGGCCTTCAATCTTATATCCCGCAGCGGGCACTTTTTCCATTTCCATTTTGTCTTTCGCCCCAACGAACAAAAACTCGGCATCGGGATGCCTCTTTTTCAATTCGTTTGCAATGGCAATCGCAGGATAAATATGGCCCCCTGTACCTCCCCCGGAAAGAATGAATCTATAATTGCCCACTCAATATCTCTAAAGGATTGCCATCATCTATTTCAGGGGATTGTGCCCCAACACCATTATTTTTTACACTGGCACTCAATACGATGCCAATGGCCAGGCAGGTCATCCAAATAGACGTACCCCCCATGCTGATCAATGGCAACGGCTGCCCTGTGACGGGAAACAACTGTACCACCACTGCCATATTGATAAATGCCTGTATAACGATCGGAAGCCCCACACCGATTACCAACAATTTTGAAAACACATTCTTGGCCCCATTGGCAACCACCACGATCCTGAACAACAACAACAGATAAAAGAACATCAAGGCGCCACCGCCCAAAAGGCCATATTCTTCAATGATAATGGCAAAGATGAAGTCAGAGGTACTCTGCGAAAGCATATTCTTCATTACGCTTTTACCTGCACCCTTACCGGCCAATCCGCCTTGGGCAATGGCAATCTTCGCCAAGGTTGGTTGATGGGTACTATCTTTATCGGCAGTATCAGGATTCCAAAAGGTTTCCATTCTTGATTTCCATGTAATGGCGCGTTCGCCCGGTATCACTTCAGGTGTTTTGAACAAGACGAAAAGGAACATGCCCGTGAATATCAGTCCCACCCCGATCATCGACAATAAATATTTAAGGGGATATCCTCCCAAAAAGCACAACACGAGCACCAGAAAACTAATAATGGCCGCGGTGGAAAAGTTTTCAGGCAAGATCAATAGAATTACCAATGCGGTAGGAAGCCATAATGGCAAAATGCTGTCTTTAAAAGTAATGACCGAATCTTTTATTTTGGCCAAATAGCGCGCTACCCATATCATGAGCACTACCGATGCCAAGGTCGATGTTTGAAAATTCACTCCTATAAAGGGTATCTGAATCCATCGATTGGCGCGAACGCCACCAATGTTGGTCTCTACCGTTAAGGTGTAGGCCAACAACAATAGTACAATGGGCATTGCAATGATAGAGAGCCCCTTAAAATAATGGGCAGGCACCCGATGTATGGCATAGATGATACCAAAGCCCAAGAACAACAGCAGCCCGTGTTTCACCAAATGGCCCACTGTGGTACCATTGCCCAACACATAGACCAAATTGGTACTGGCACTGTACACCGGCAAAAAAGAGAACAGCCCCAAAAGGGCCACGATGCCCCAGATGGCCTTATCTCCTTTTAGATTTTTTAGCAGTGCCCCCATTAGTATCTTACAGGTTTTTTATGGCTTGTTTGAATTGATTGCCCCGATCTTCATAATTCTGAAACAGGTCAAAACTGGCACAGGCCGGCGACAGCAATACGGCATCGCCCCGCTCGGCCACTTTATAGGCCACTTTGAGGGCCTCTTCCATAGAAAAGGTCTCGACCATTAGGTCGATGACATTTCCAAAAGTGTCTACCAGCTTGGTATTGTCCATACCAAGACAGATGATCGCCTTTACCTTTTCACGTACCAAGGGCATCAATGCGGTATAATCGTTGCCCTTATCTACCCCACCGGCGATCCATACAATAGGTTTTTTAATCCCTTCAAGCGCATAATAGGTGGCATTGACATTGGTCGCCTTTGAGTCGTTGATGTATTCGACATGGTTGATTTTCAATACCTTTTCCAATCGATGGGGAACCCCTTGAAACGTTTGGATACTTTGGCGCAAAGTCTCTTTTCTGACATTGCTCAAGAGAGCGGCCATTGTCGCGGCCATGGCATTCTTTACATTGTGCTTGCCATCAAGGGCCAAAAAATCAGTACTCATTTCAAAGGTTTTAGATTCTACATTTATGTTAATCGTTCCATTTTTCATCCATGCACCTTCTTTCAACTCTTCTTTGAGCGAAAAAGGGAGCAATTTTGATTGAACGGGATGTTTCTTGAAGCCTTCGGCAATTGCGGCATCATCGGCATCATAAATCAGATAATCACCGGCATCTTGATTCATGGCTATCCGAAATTTAGAGGCCACATAGTTTTCAAACCTGTACGCATACCGATCTAAATGATCGGGCGTGATATTGGTGATCATCGCAATATGGGGTTTGAAGCCCGTGATGCCATCTAACTGAAAGCTGCTGATTTCAAGCACATATCGGTCAACCTCTTTTTCTGATACCATTTTGGCAAAACTGTCTCCGATGTTTCCCGCCATACCCACGTTCAAACCTGCTTCTTTCAGCAAGTGATGGGTAAGCATGGTGGTCGTGGTCTTGCCATTGCTTCCTGTGATACCGATGATCTTGGCATCTGTATATCTCGATGCAAACTCGATTTCAGAAATCACCGGCACACCCTTTTCGACCAGCCTTTTTACCAGCGGCACCGTATCGGGAATGCCCGGACTCTTCATCACCACATCAGCATTCAGCACACCGGTCTCGCTATGTTGGCCTTCTTCCCATTCAATCTCATGATGTATAAGAACTTCTCTATATTTTTCTTCTATTTTTCCTTGATCGGAAACAAAAACCTCATATCCCTTTTGTTTTCCCAATATTGCAGTGCCCACTCCACTCTCTCCTGCACCCAATATCACCAAGCGCTCCATCCTTACCGTATCTTCAAGGTGACAATGCTTATAATGGCCAGCAAAATGCCGATGATCCAAAAGCGTGTCACTATTTTACTTTCGTGGTACGATTTCTTTTGAAAATGATGGTGCAACGGCGCCATCAAGAAAATTCGTCTGCCTTCCCCATATTTTCGTTTGGTATGCTTGAAATAGGCTACCTGCATCATTACTGAAAGCGACTCGGCGAAAAAGATTCCGCATAACAAGGGAATCAACAATTCTTTTCGCACCATAATGGCGATCACGGCAATGACACCGCCTATGGTCAAACTGCCGGTATCACCCATAAAAACTTGCGCCGGATAGGCGTTATACCACAGAAACCCTACCAATGCCCCCACAAAAGCGGCAATGAAGACCACCAATTCGCCTACGCGGGGTATATAAAAAATGTCGAGGTAGTCAGAGAACTCGACATTACCCGATACCCAGGCAAAAATGCCCAAGGTGAGTACTATAATGGCCGATGTACCACCTGCCAGACCATCAATGCCGTCGGTCAAGTTGGCTCCGTTCGACACCGCCGTCACAATAAAAATCACTATGGGAATAAACACTAGCCAAGCATACTTTTCGGCCCCATCACCGATCCATGAAACGATTTCGGCATAATCGAGCTCATTATTTTTAAAGAATGGCACATTGGTACGAACCGATTTTTTTTCACTGCCCACAACTTTTTCTACCCTAAAGCTTTCATTGATAATGGTCTTGTCTTTTTCTTTCATGGTCACCTCAGGGTGGAAGTACAGAACAGCGCCCACGATAAGCCCAAGAACGATTTGCCCCATCACCTTGAAACGGCCCCTGAGCCCTTTTTTGTTCTTCTTGAAAATTTTGATATAATCATCGATAAACCCGATAACGCCCATCCATATCGTGGTAACTATCAATAGCACCACATAGATGTTTTTAAGGTCGCCGAACAGTAGCACGGGTATCAAAGTAGCCATGATGATAATGATACCCCCCATGGTCGGCGTGCCCGCTTTTTGCTTCTGCCCCTCAAGGCCCAAATCACGAATGCTCTCACCGATCTGCTTCTTTTTGAGAAACAATATGATCCGCTTACCATAAATCATGGCGATGGTGAGCGATAACAAAACTGCCATGGCCGCCCTGAATGTCAAAAACTGAAAGAGACTTGCACCAGGCAGTTGATATTGTTGCTCTAAATATTCAAACAGATAGTAAAGCATTCGCTGTTATTTTTCCAGTTCGGCCAAGGCCTTTTTCACTTCTTTGAGATCATCAAATTCTTTACGCACACCATTGGTCTCTTGATAGGTCTCATGGCCCTTGCCAGCCACTAAAATGATGTCTTTTGGCACAGCTAACCTGCAGGCGGTCTTGATGGCCTGCCTTCTGTTTTCTATGGCCAGCACCTTGGCGGCATTTTGGGGCTCTACACCCGCCTCCATCTCTTCGATGATTACTACTGGGGATTCGGTTCTCGGATTGTCAGAAGTAAAAATGGCCTGATTGCTCATTTCTGAGGCGATATGACCCATAACCGGACGCTTAGACTTGTCACGATCACCACCACACCCCACTACGGTGATGACGTTTTCATTTCCAGTCCTCAATGTGTTGATGGTTGTCAACACATTTTTTAGTGCATCCGGTGTATGGGCATAATCAACAATAGCCGTTATCTTCTTTTTCGATATATGATATTGAAACCTGCCATCTACATTTTCTAAGTCACTGATGAGCTGTAGGATCTCCATTTTTTCCAAGCCCAATAAATCTGACGCAGCATAAATGCCCAACAGATTGTAGGCATTGAAATCTCCTATCAACTTTGTCCACAGTTCGTTCTCATCGATTTTCAGTAGTTGTCCATTGAATTGGCGCTCTAAAATCTGTCCCCTAAAATCTGCGTACGATTTAAGGGCATAGGTATGTTTTCGGGCTTGTGTGTTCTGAATCATTACCAGGCCGTTCTTGTCATCGACATTGGTAAGTGCGAAAGCATTTCTCGACAGACGGTCAAATAGTTTTTTCTTGGTATCCCGGTATTCGGCAAACGTCTTGTGATAATCTAAATGATCATGTGAAAGATTGGTAAAAATAGCCCCTTCAAAATATAGCCCCTCTGCCCTTTTTTGATGAATGCCGTGTGAGCTCACTTCCATAAAACAGAACTCGACCCCCTCTTCACTCATCTTGTGCAGGTATTCATTGATGGTCAATGAATCGGGTGTGGTAAGTGTTGTTGGAAATTCTTTGTCATCTACCATTATTCTTATGGTCGAGATAAGCCCTACCTTATAGCCCGCTTTTTTAAATAGATTGTACAAGAGCGTTGTGACCGTAGTCTTGCCATTGGTACCCGTGACCCCAACGAGTTTGAGGTTTTTGGAAGGGTTGCCATAAAAATTGGAGGCCATCATCGCCAAAGCCGTTTGGCTTTCTTTTACCTCAACATAGGTGATGCCATTGACCAATACTTCAGGGAGCATTTCACAAACAATGGCCCTGGCCCCTTGCCCGACCGCTTTCTCGATGTACCTATGCCCATCGGTGGTCAGGCCCCTGATGGCCACAAAAACGTCGTCCATGCCCACTTTTCTCGAATCAAAATGAATATGGTTGACCAATACATTGGTGTCTCCACTTACCGCTGTGATACCTGACTTGTACAATATGTCTTTCAATAATTTCATGAAAGCTCCAACACTATTTTTTTAACCTTGCCGACATCAGTGCCCTGTGCAACCGATTGATATTTTACTTTTCCATTGCCCTTTACCTCTACTTCGAGTCCTAAGTTTTCAAGTATGGCAATTGCATCCATCCCGCTCATGCCCTTGACATTGGGTATCTGCCTATATTCTTGTTGGGCATGCACGAAATAACTTTTATACTCTTCTTTCAATTGTGGAATCTCAGGGGTTTCATCTTCTACCTCATCTGCCAAAGGAGAACTCGCATAAATTTTTTGCGCCATTGACTTGAATACTGGCCCAGAGACATCAGCTCCATAATAGCCCACACTCTTATCGGGTTCATGAATCACCACAATGCACGAATATTTCGGGTTGTCAGCAGGAAAGTACCCCACAAACGAAGAAATATAGGTCAACTTATCAGGGTCTTTGACCACATAGTTCTTTTGACAGGTACCTGTTTTCCCTGCCATTGAAAAATTCTTTGAATACAGGCGGTGGCCTGTACCTGAATCTTTTTCGACGACGTCTTTCAACAACTGCCGGGCCTTCTTGACCGTCTCTTTTGAACAAATGGAGGGATTTACCACCTCTTTTCCGAAACGCTGCACCACTTTGTTACCGATTCGTACTTCTTTGATCAACCTAGGCTTTACAAACTCGCCATCATTGGCAATGGCATTGTAAAATGCCAAGGTCTGCATGGGTGTCATGGCTACCTCATAGCCATGTGACATCCAAGCCAAAGAGATGCCCGACCAGCCTTTGTCACCGGGATATCGAATCACAGGCTGCCCCTCACCGATTATGGGTAGGCCCAGATCTTCATGAAGCCCCATGTTCATCAGGCGATCCACAAACCGCTCGGGCCGCTCTTTGTAATTTTCATGGATCATTTTGGCAAAAGCCGTGTTTGAAGAGACCGTGAATGCCTCGGCCAAAGAGATTTCACCGTAACCCCCATGCTTCGAATCCCTAACGGTTCGATCATAAATACGCCAACGACCTTTTTGTGTATCAATAATGGCATTGGTATCGATGACTTTATCTTCTAGCGCAGCGATCATTGACATCAGCTTAAAAGTCGAACCGGGCTCGTGCGATTCACCAACTGCGTAATTCAACTTCTCATAATATTTACCCTCTTCGGTGCGGCCCAGGTTCGAAATGGCCTTGATCTCGCCTGTTTCGGTCTCCATAACCACAACGCAGCCATGGTCTGCATTGTACCTCTCTAATTGTGCCAACAGCGCATGGTGGGCAATATCTTGTATATTGGTATTGATGGTCGTGACCACATCTTGACCATCTTGTGGCTCTACGATATTGTCAAGGCCTATGGGTTTCCAGCGGTTTTTGGCAATTTTCTGTTTGAGGCGTTTGCCTTCTTTCCCCCTTAGATAAGGTTCGCCAAAGGCTCCATCGAGCCCTACTCGGGTATAGTAGCCGTTTTCATCGATTCGTTCATAACCGATACTGCGTGCGGCTATTTTTCCCAAGGGATATTCACGCACTACCCTATATTTTTCGATAAACCCTCCCTTGTTCGGACCCAACCTGAACAGTGGAAAATTCTTTATCCGAACAAAATCCAGATACCCTACATTTCGGGCAACGAGCTTATAGCCATTGCCATTGGCACGTGCTTTTCTGAACAACTGCCGATAGTGTGATGAGGGCTTGTCAAAAAGGTTTGCCAGCGAATCTGACAATGCTGGCATATATTTTTCAAAATTCCCTTCAGATACCGTATTGGCATCGAATCTGATCTCGTACTTGGGCACTGAAGCCGCCAACAAGCTACCATCTTCTGCGTAGAGATTGCCACGATTGGGCTCGATGGTGAACATCTTCTCGGTCTTGCCCAATGCCAGATCTTTATACGCATCGCCTTTGACCATTTGAATATCGACCAATCGGTATACAATGGCCAGGGAAAAGAGGAAGAGACAGGCTGCCACTACATATAGCCTATTCATTATGTTCTTTTCGGTTATCGCCATTATCTTTCTGATTTGACCCTAATTTTTTGCGGTGGATTTTTTGAGGGAAGCAGTCCCCTATCAGCTACTTTGTTCTGCAACGAAGACTCGAGTTTCAATTGCTGCACCGAACGGCGCATATCTAAAAATTCGCTTCTCAGTTTTCGAACCTCTTCGTTCAAAGCGGCTATCTCATGTACCTTCTTATCGGCTCTGTGGCTGCTCGATATCATAATGGCGGCCAAAAAGGATGCAAAAAGCAAAAACAACCAATTTTTGGGGGCATCGTCGCTCACCAAAAATTTACCCCGCAATATGTCCAATAATCCTTTTTTCATTTTCTGACCTCTTGCAAACACACCTTAACCAGCCCAGTGTGGCAAATACTTTTTTAAATTCTTTCCGCGATACGCAGTTTTGCACTACGCGCCCTATTGTTTTGAGCAATTTCTTCCGTTGATGGTACAAGCATCTTTCCTATCCGTTTGAACGGCACTTCTATGTTCCCGTAGAAATCTTTCTCAGGCTCGCCCTCAAACTTGCCCGAACGAATAAATCGTTTCACCAAACGGTCTTCAAGAGAATGGTAACTGATCAAACTCAACCGCCCTCCTTTCTTCAAAACCTCAGGTGTTTGCAATAAAAACTCCTTTAACGCCTCCATCTCTTGATTGACCTCTATTCGAATGGCCTGGTACACCTGCGCCAATATTTTGTTTTCTCGCTTTCTTGGAAGAAACCGTCGCAATACCTCCCTTAATTGCATGGTCGTTTCGATCGGCGCCTCTTTTCTCACCTTGATGATCGCATTTGCCATACCCTTGGCGGTTCGAACTTCACCATAATCATCGAACACCCTGACCAGATCGGCTTCACTATACCCATTGACCACTTCATACGCCGAAAGTTTGGCCGTTTGATCCATGCGCATGTCTAGATTGGCTTCAAAACGAGTTGAAAATCCCCGCTCTGCCTTATCGAACTGGTGCGAAGACACCCCAAAATCTGCCAAGATTCCATCAACTTTCAGAATGCCATAGAACTTCAAAAAACGCTTCAGAAACCTGAAATTCTCATTTATCATTTGAAACCTAGGGTCTTCAATCGCATTGGCCAAGGCTTCCCTATCTTGGTCAAACGCAATCAACTTCCCATTATCGCCCAGCTTTTTCAGTATTTCCTTGGAATGCCCTCCACCACCAAAAGTGGCATCAACATATATTCCATCATTCTTTATGTTCAATCCATCAACCGACTCATTGAGCAGTACCGGACTGTGATACGGATTTGTCATTCTTTCCAAAAGCCGTTTTGAGCATCGAACTGAATTCGTCTCTATTTATATCATTGGCCTTGTCATAGCTTTCTTTGTCCCATATTTCAATGATATCAATGGTTGAAGTGATTTTCACTTCTTTTTTTATCAAGGCATGCTCTGCAAGGGCCTTTGGAATCTGTAATCGATTACTGTCGTCAATATTGACCAATTGTGCCCCCTCGACAAACTTGCGCAAGGTTCTCACATTTTCGGGGTCAAACTGGTCTTTCTCTTTCAACTGCATCATCATGCGGTTGTATTCTGATTTGGGATAGAGCTCTAGACAGCGGGAAAATCGACCATGTTTTATGACAAAACCATCATTCAGAAGGGGCGCCAACTGAGACATCAGGCTTGACGGAATCGTCACCCTGCCTTTGGCGTCTGCCTTACAATTGAATGTTCCTATGATGTTGATCATAAAACAGTTTGGTCAGATTATTAAAATCAAATATATATATTCTGAAACATTTTTCCCCACTTCATCCCACTTATTTATCAAAAATCTGAAAATTTAACGTAAAAATCCCACTAGATATTGTAATTCCCTCTTTTTTAGCCCCCTGAATCTTGGTCAAAGTATTGCCCAACAACACTATTTATCGTTTT
>JANQOD010000351.1 GCA_028289745.1 Allomuricauda sp.
CATAAACGACAATGCTGTTTATATCGGTTACCATGCCACAGATACCCATCTCAGCGGCCATCCAACAAAAGAACCCATCTCCCGTGGTGTGCCGATTGAAAAAGCCCTGCAAGACGAGACCCTTTTGGCCTTTCAAATGAATGGTGAAGATATACCCTTGGTGCACGGCTATCCACTCAGGTTGGTATGTGGCGGATGGCCAGCCTCAGCTTCGGGCAAATGGGTGAACCGTTTGAGTGTTCGGGATCGTATACACGACGGATCCAAAATGGGTGGTGCCTCGTATCGTGTGCCCTGCAATCCGGTGGCCCCGGGCAGCAAAATCGACGATGAAGATATGTGCATTATTGAATCGATGCCCGTAAAGTCGTTGATCACTTACCCGAGAAGTGGCGCCTTGCTCAAAATGGGCAGGCCACTGCAGATCAACGGTCATGCATGGGCCGGTGAACTCGAGGTGTCAAAGATGGAATACTCCATAGATTTTGGTAGCACTTGGCACCCCTGTACATTGCAAAAACCTGTTAACCGCTTGGCTTGGCAACATTTCAAGGCCATAGTACAATTGCCCAAAAAAGGCTATTATGAAATTTGGGCCAAGGCAACCGATTCAAATGGCAAAAGTCAGCCCATGGTGCTACCGGGGTGGAATCCCAAGGGATATTTGAACAATGCCTGCCACCGCATTGCGGTCAAAGCAGTATGAAATGGCGAAAGAACTGAAAAAACAATTTGGCCCACTTACAAAGGCACTGTTGGCTTTGGGTGCCCTATTATTGTTGGCGATCCTGTTTTTCCTTTTTGTCGATACCCCTGACGACCTATCTGCTGGGACCACATCAAAAGAAAAAATAATCAAAATGCCCGAAGAAGATTTCGATAAGGTCGAAAATGGCATTCATGTGGCCACTGGTTTTGTAAAAGACGAGGGCATGCATCTGGTCATTCAAAACTGTGTTGGTTGCCATTCGGCCAAATTGGTCACCCAAAACCGCTTGAGCGCTGAAGGTTGGCAAAGCACCATCAAATGGATGCAAGAAACCCAAAACCTATGGAATCTCGGGGCGAATGAAGAAAAGATCATCGAGTACCTGGCCAAGAACTATGGCCCGGTTTCAAGGGGAAGAAGAAAAAACCTGATCGATGAAGATTGGTATGAATTGAAATAACAATGATGCCATTTCGTATGAATCTTGATATCAATTGGAATGGGGAGGGATCTGAATCGTTGGAATTTCTCTTCACGCCCAAGTTCGCCCACTCGAAATGACCAAAAACCAAAACTAATGAACGCCTATTGGGAAGCACTGTCAAACGGATTTTTGGGCACCCTGCAATGGACATTGAAATCCATCATCTTTGAGGTGCCCTGGCATACCAATTATTTCTGGGGATTGATCCTCATTTCACTCGTGGTTTGGCTTATGGAAATCTTTTTTCCCTGGCGTAAAAACCAGTCCGTTTTCAGAAAGGACTTTTGGCTGGATGCTTTCTATATGTTTTTTAACTTCTTCATTTTTGCCATTGTCATCAATGGTATCTACAAGGTATTGGAGGTGCTGTTTGCCGACTTTGGCATTACGGCCAAGAGTTTGGCCCTAATCGACATTTCTTCTTGGTCGATAGGGCTGCAATTGTTCGTGTTTTTCATCGTACTTGATTTTGTACAATGGTTCACGCACATTTGCCTACATAAATTTCCGGTGCTTTGGCGGTTTCACCAAGTGCACCACAGTGTGAAAGAAATGGGCTTTGCGGCCCACCTGCGCTATCACTGGATGGAAAATATTCTCTATAAGCCCCTCAAGGTCTTCGGAGTGATGTTGTTGGGGGGTTTTGAGCCCGAGCATGCCTATGTGGTGCATTTTATAGCCATCGCCATTGGCCATTTGAACCACGCCAATATAAAACTGAGCTATGGCCCCCTAAAATACGTGTTCAACAATCCTGTGATGCACCTTTATCACCACTCTTATGAAGTGCCCAAAGGAAAGTTCGGAGTGAATTTTGGTATCAGCCTCAGTCTTTGGGATTACCTATTCAAGACAAACTACATTCCAGAAGACAGTGGCAAGATCCCACTAGGTTATCCTGGTGATGAAAAGATGCCCCAAAGTTTCTGGAAACAGTTGGTCCATGGCTTTGGAAGAAAAAAATGAGATCTTATGGCAATCAGTTTTTTAGCCAATCAGCATATCCGCCAGAGTAGTCATAGATTTTTACGAACCCTTTTTCTTTAAGCACTTGGGCGGCACGGGCACTTCGACCGCCCATTTTACAATAGAGATATACGGGTTCGTCTTTGTTCAGGGTGCTTATCCGCTCTTCAAAATATGGCGGATCCTTGATATTGAAGTTCAGCGCGTCATCGATATGCCCCACTCGATATTCTTCGGGTGTTCGCACATCGATGAGCTGTACATCCTTGCCGATTACCCTAGAGGTCATGGTAGCCTTATCGATGATCGAAATGGCAGATTCGCCCTGTGATTTACAGGATATGCCCAAAAAAAGCAATAGCCCACAAACCATGGACAATCTCATAGTTTTGAGATTCTACCAGAGGCACAGCTTACAAATGATTTTGCCTTCGATATGAGGCTATTTTCATCATCGATGGGCGGATATCCCAAATCTTTCAACTTCTGCTCGACCACCATACGCTGGTGCTCATTTTCGTGGTTGAAGACCACCTTGCTTTCTTCTTCATCGACCTGAACATCGCTTATATGTTCCATTTTTGACAAGCGATTGGTGATAGTGGCAGCACAGCCGCCACATTTTAGGTTTTGTATGCTAATTGAAGAGGTCATCAACTTTAGGTTTTTGTGGTTGGACAAACATAATCTGTAACGGGAATTCCGGTTTTTTTGATATGGGCAAATCCTCCGGCAACATCTACCAAGTTATGGATTCCCCTACTTTTAAGAATAGAGGCAGCGATCATGCTTCGGTAGCCTCCGGCACAATGCACATAGAATGTCTTGTCAGTAGGAAATTCTGCCAAGTGGTCGTTGAGATAATCCAATGGGGTCAAATGTGCACCCTCTACATGCTCGGCGCCATACTCACTTTCTCTTCTTACATCGAACACAGGTGCCTTTTCGGCCACATATTGCTCAAATGCCACTGCAGTGATGCTCTTTACCGAATCTGCTTCCTTACCGGCGGCTTTCCAAGCTTCGAGTCCGCCTTTCAAATAACCGATGGTGCCGTCAAAACCAACCCTCGATAGACGGGTGATGGTCTCTTCTTCTTTTCCCTCGGGGGCAATCAACAAAATGGGTTGCTTGACATCGGCGATCAAGGCACCGACCCATGGGGCAAAACTGCCGTTCAACCCTATAAAAATTGAGCGGGGCACGTGTGCTTCGGCAAAATCGTCTTGATGGCGTACATCAAGTATTACCGCCCCGGTTTCATTGGCTGCCGTTTCAAAGGCATCAGGCGACATGGCGATATTGCCCCGATCGAGCACCTCGTCAATGTCATCATACCCCTCTTTGTTCATCTTTACGTTCAATGGAAAATATTGCGGTGGCGGCAACAGGCCATCGGTGACTTCATCGATAAACTCTTCTTTGGTCATATTGGCCCTGAGTGCATAGTTCATTTTTTTCTGGTTGCCCAGGGTATCGACCGTTTCTTTCATCATGTTTTTCCCGCAAGCAGAACCTGCACCGTGGGCGGGGTATACGATTACGTCATCTGCCAACGGCATGATTTTCTCGCGAAGACTTTCATATAAGATCCCTGCCAGTTCTTCTTTGGTCATATCGGCCGCTTTTTGTGCCAAATCGGGCCGGCCCACATCACCCAAAAAAAGCGTATCGCCACTAAAAATGGCATGATCTTTACCATTTTCATCACGCAATAGATAGGTGGTACTTTCCATGGTATGGCCCGGTGTATGCAAAACAACAAAAGTGAGCTTGCCCAACTTGAACTCTTGCCCATCTTCACCGATTATGGCTTCAAAGCTGGGGTTGGCATTGGGGCCATAAATAATGGAAGCCCCCGTCTCTTTGGACAAGGTAATATGGCCGCTTACAAAATCAGCGTGAAAATGGGTCTCGAAAATGTACTTGATCTTGGCATTATCGCGGTGGGCCCTTTCCATATAGGGCTTCACTTCGCGCAGCGGGTCTATGATGGCCACCTCTCCTTCACTTTCAATATAGTAGGCCCCTTGGGCCAAACATCCTGTGTATATCTGCTCAATAGTCATAATCAATAAATTTCTTCAAAATTACAAGGTATTTTTAAGGTACAATGCTACTTAGGTCACAAAACGTGAGCCTTTCGATTGTTCAGATACTTTTGATTGCATCGGGGTCTTCCCTTTGGCATTTTTACAGTAATCGAGGGCTTCAATGGTTCTTACGAAGAGTTTTTGAACCCCAATTTCATCGGCCAATCCACTCTCAAATATAATATCACGGGTCGGCCCTATGGCGCCCGCAACCAACAGTTCGATTTTTCTCTTCTTGAAATCATCCAACACCTGTCTTAACATGGTTATTGCGGTGCTGTCAATATAGTTGATCGATTCTGCGTTGAGAATGACATATCTCAGTTTTGGTCCTTTTAAAGCAATGTTCTTGCCCAGTTGTTTTTTGAAATACTCCTTATTGGCAAAGTAGAGCTGTCCGTCAAATCGAAGCAACAAGGTATCTTCATATACCTCAATGTCTTCAGCAAAACGATCGACATTTTTAAAATACTCTGTATCCTTGATTTTTCCCAAAACGGCAATATGGGGCTTCGATGTGCGATACACCAATAAAACAAGCGAAAACAGTACTCCGAGTAGTATACCTTCCATGATGCCCACGGCAAGGGTGATCAAGAAAGTGACCATCAACAATATAAACTCGTCTTTTCTAGACCTGTAGAGTTTTATCGCATATTTTATATCGACCAAGCCATAGACAGCGACCAAAATGATGGCCGCCAGTACCGCATTGGGCAGGTATCTGAAGACCGGTGTCAAAAAAAGTAAGATCGACCCGACCACCAAGGCACTTACCATGGCCGATATGCCCGTTTTTGCTCCAGCCTTTACATTGACCGCCGTTCGAGAAAAACCTGCCGTTGTCGAATATGATTGAAAGAACGAACCGATAAGGTTGGCCGTGCCCAGGGCCAATAGCTCTTGGTTTGGTCGTAATGTTCTGTCGCTTTCCTTAGCATTCATGGCCTTTGCTATGGAAATGGCTTCCACGAATGACAAAAAGGCCAAGGTCATGGCTATGGGAAAAAGATTCCAGATCTGCTCTCCCTCAACGGCAGGAACCTTAAACGAGGGCAACCCTTGGGGAATGTCTCCCACGATCTTCACCCCTAAATCGCCCAAATTCAAAAAATAAATGGCCAAGATAGATATCGCCACTGCAATGAACGCTGCCGGAAGCTTTTTGCTCAATTGTTGCAATAGTATGATCACGGCGATGGCCCCAAGGCCTATGGTCAATGTCAACCCGTGAATCTGATCTAGATGTGCCGCGGTATCTCTAAGCAGGTAGCGTATGCGCCCCCCTTTCTCGACTTCGAGCCCCAACAGGTGGTGTATTTGACTCAAGCCGATGATAATGGCAACGGCCGAGGTAAATCCGCCAATGACAGGTTCAGAGAGAAAATTGGCCAAAAAACCCATCCGAAGAAAGCCAAAGGCCAATTGAACGATCCCAACGAAAAGGGCCAAGAATATGGCCATGGCAATATATTGCTCAATGCCTGAAAGGGCCAAGGCCCCGAGGCCCGAGGCCACAACGAGTGAATCGATGGCCACCGCCCCGATCGAAAGTTTTCCACTGGTGCCCATTACCGCATAGACCAGTTGTGGCAACAGGGCCGCATAGAGCCCAAAGACAGGGGGCAGCCCTGCTATCATGGCGTAGGCCATACCCTGGGGCACCAATAAGATGCCAATGGTAAACCCTGCCGATAAATCTCCGGCCAGATATGATCTTTTATATCTGGGCAGCCATTCGAATATGGGAAAATAGCGTTTCAACATGATGGCCAATGGGCAGGCAAAGTTACCAATCAATTACCAGATATGGTGTAACCTTGGTTGCAGAGCTTCAAAGGTCTAGGGTCTCAATATGGTTTCGGTGCAGTTTGACCTTGCCCAGTTTTTCCAATCGTTTCAACAATCTGGAAATGACCACCCGGGAACTATGCAGGTCATAGGCGATTTCTTGATGTGTATTTTGAATGGTGTTCGATTGATTGATCCGTACTTTCTCCTTTAAATATTCCATGAGCCTTTGGTCCATGTTCATAAAGGCAATGCTATCGATGGTCGAAAGCATCTCGTTCAAACGGTTATGATAGCTTTCAAAAACAAAGTTCCGCCAAGAACGGAATTTTGATATCCACTCCTCCATTTTACGAATGGGAACCATGACCAACGAAACATTGGTCTCTGCAATGGCCCTGATCTCGCTTTTGGTATCTCCCAAGCAACAGGCCATGGTCATGCTACAGGTATCTCCACGTTCTAAATAATAGAGCAAAAGCTCATCGCCTTCATCATCTTCACGCAAGATCTTGATCACCCCAGAGACCAACAAGGGCATTCCCTTGATATACTCCCCTATTTCCATGATTTTTTCCCCTTCTTGGAATTGCAGCGCAACGCCCACTTCTTCAATTTCATCCAATAAGGGAAGCTCAAAGAGGTGATGAAAACTTTCTTTCAATGTAGTAGCCATGCCCCTAAATTATGAAAGCATCGAAGAAAGTGCAAGGCTATGGCAATCGTAAGGGCATTTTTGTCAAACGCTTTCCTGTCAAGCGAAATACCGCATTGCCCACAGCCGCACCAATGGGGCCCAATGGTGGTTCCCCGACCGGGCCTGGTCTATCGATTCCCTGCAAAAGTACCACATCGATTTCCTTTGGGGCATGTTTCATAAATGCCATTTCATAGGGCCCATAGATGATGGGCCTCAATTCTCCTTCTTCGACGAACATCTGTTCATGCATAGCGGCGCTCATGCCCATAATGACACAACCTTCGCACTGTGCCCTTACCTGATCGGGATTAACGGCGATTCCCGGGTCGAGGGCGACCGTTACCCTGTGCACCACAATTTCATTGTCTTCTATGGAAACTTCGGCAACTTGGGCACATGGGGTTCCTGCATCTACGGAAGCGGCCAATCCCATGGCTCTTTCGTTGGTCACCTCTTCTGTATACCCCGCTTTTTCCACGGCAGCCATAATCGTGGCCTTCAGGCGTTTGCCCATTTCATCATCGGCTATGCACGCCATACGGAAATCCATCGCATTTTTTCCCGCTTTATGGGCCATATGGTCCATAAAGCTTTCAATGGCAAACGTATTGGCCAGTAGCCCTAAGCTTCGCCACCAACTGGTGGCAAAGGGCAATTGCACATGCCAGTATACGGCCCTGTGGTTGGGCACACCGGTGTATTGCACGAACCCTCCCCTGATACTTCCAATATCGGCACCCAAAATAGGGGGCACAAAATTGGGTATGAGTACCGAATTGTTGCCCACGTCACCACTCACAAAGTGATGCTCTAAGCTTTGCAAACTCCCTTCAGGGTCTAATCTTCCTTTCACTATATGATGGGTGGGCGGGCGAAACATGTCATGTTGAAATTCTTCTTTTCTGGTGAAGAAATATTTAACCGGTTTCCCCACCGCTTTTGACATTACCGCTGCCTGAACCGCGTGCGGAGTATGCAGCCTTCGCCCAAAACCCCCTCCCAGATAAGTGGGTATTACGTTTACATTTTCCTCATCAAGGCCGAGTCTTTGCGCTACCTCCGTACGGGTAATTCCTATGACTTGGGTAGAAATGGTAATCGTTACCTTATCGCCCTCGACCGAAGCCAATACGCCATTGGGCTCAATTTGGGCGTGGGCCCCTATCGGACTGCGGAATTCCAGCACCTCTACCCTGTCATCATTCTCTTCAATGGCATCGCCCTCTTTTTGAATAATGGTCGATTTGCCATTTCCCACGGTCATCATTGATTCTATGTCGGCCGTTGTTAAATTATTGGGGGCGTCCCATTCTATTGAAATGGCGTTCTTGGCGTTCTCTGCCTGTTGGTAGGTTTCTGCCACGACCCCCACAAAATCGGACTCTTCGACAACAGCGACCACCCCAGGCATTTCTGCGGCTTTTGAGGTATCGGCACTTACAAATGTAGCCCCGATCTTTGTGGGCCTTGCCACCGCTCCATAGAGCATATTGGGTGCTGAAGCATCCATACCAAACATGGGGGTACCAAAAACCTTGTCTTCAAGATCGATACGGGGAATAGGTTTCCCTACAAATTTGTAGCTGCTCACCGGTTTCAATTTTGGAACGTCTACCTCGGGCCACTCTGTGACACCCTCGGCAACCTCGGCATATGTCATTGATCTTCCATCGGCGGAAACCATTCCTTCCTTGACCGTTATACTGCCTATATCGACTCCCAGTTTCACCGCGGCCTGCACCTTGATCATTTCTCGCATGGTTGCCGCCAGTTCCCGTAGTGGTTGCCAGAGGCCTGAAACGGAGGTGCTGCCCCCGGTACTCATGCCATCGATATTTCCTGTAGCCGTGGCGGC
Source organism: Allomuricauda sp. (assembly GCA_028289745.1). Lineage (GTDB taxonomy): Bacteria > Bacteroidota > Bacteroidia > Flavobacteriales > Flavobacteriaceae > Flagellimonas_A. Next base: position 8,599 of record JANQOD010000351.1, read on the forward strand.
ATGAACAACTTCTACCCGATCAAAAGGCACCTCAAGTTCATCTGCGGCCATCTGTGCCAGACTGGTAAAAGTTCCCTGTCCCATCTCAACTTTTGGCGAATGCAACAATATCGTGTTGTTCTTCAATATTTCAAACCAGACCATGGGATTTTTGGTCTCGCCCATATAAGACATTTCCATCGTATTCACCATGTTCAATATGCTGCGTCGAATGGGGTTTCTAAAGATATATGCCCCAACTGCAAGCACTCCGGCCGTGCCAAGTCCGCCCCTGACCAAAAACTTGCGCCTTGATATTTTCTTTTTCTCTACCATGGCCTAAGATTTTTGGGTTTCCGTTTCCATATTTTCTGAACTGAGCTCGGCGGCCCTTTTAATGGCCTTTCTCATGCGGTAATAGGTGCCGCATCGGCACACATTGATGATATTGTTGTCGATATCTTCGTCAGTGGGGTAGGGTACTTTTTTTAGAAGCGCTGCGGTTGCCATTATGAAGCCCGGTTGGCAATAGCCACATTGGGGTACCACTTCCTCGATCCATGCTTGTTGTACCGGGTGTGGATTTTCTTTGTTGCCCAGGCCCTCAATAGTGGTGACTTCCTTGCCTTCCACAAACTTTACGGCATACGAACATGAGCGTACGGCTTCACCGTCTACATGTAAGGTGCATGCCCCACAAGCTGCCTTGCCGCAACCAAATTTTGTGCCCTTTAGGTTCAAGATATCGCGCACCACCCATAACAGGGGAGTATTGACATCGTCAATTTTTACGGTATGGGACTCCCCGTTGACTTTAAATGATATGCTCATGATCTCTTTTTTATTTTGATGGGATCTTGTGCCCCTCTTCAAACCACTTTTCAACCGCCCCTCGGTATTCGTCTAACGGAACGGGCGGCGGTTCCCTCAGATTCCCCTCTGCATCCACTCCGGGTGTCCAAGCCCAAAGCACCAATTCATGTTCTGTTAAATGGTGCAAGGTTTCTTCGGGTGTTCGCCCACCATTTCGCTCAGGGTCCATCATGGATTCGGCAATTTCAAACCTGTTTAAACCTTCCCAACGCATAGAATGGGGTGCCAGTGACCATTCCGGTGCCCCGGGCACCCCAGAATACGGATTGTTCTCGGTCTGGTGGCAAGTCGTGCAATTTGTTGCCTGATATCCCGAATTGTGCTCTCCCCGCCCAATTCCGAAATAATGGGGGTGACTGTCATCGCCCTGTTTGGGAACGTTATCGCTAGGGTGGCAATTCACACAACGTTCATGGGTCAACACATCCATCATCTTGTGAAAAGCCTCTTCAGAAGATAGAGCGGTCTCTTCATCAGTGGGCACTTCAATATAGATCGGAGCAATGGGCCGACCGGTAGTGGCCCAAAGTAATACGGCTACCAGAAACAGTGACAAGAAGAGGATAGATTGTGTTTTCATTGCAAAAAGTGAGCGCTTACTTATAATTGTATATTTAAAAATATGGAATTTTTATCTCCCAGTCAAAAAATATCGATCCTAAGTTGAACAAATTTTAAAATAAAACATACAAATAATTGATTATAAATTATTTAAAACAATGAAGTAGATTGAATCCATAAAAGAAAGTTAAAATTCAGAAATGCTTTGTGGGTTTTGGAAATGCTGTTTAAATTTGTAGTGATTACTCACTTTAATGACGAAAAAGCAAGAAAAAATACTTAGCTCGGCACTTGAGCTCTTTGCGAATGAAGGATACAATGTGGTTTCCACAAGCAAAATAGCAAAACATGCCAAAGTATCTGAAGGATTGATTTTTCGTCATTTCAAGAGTAAACAGGGGCTTTTGGATGCCATTTTGCAACAAGCATTTGAAAGGGCGGCTGCGCTGTACGCCCCAATTATCATAGCGCAAGATCCAAAAAAAGTATTGTCGTTGGCCATTAACCTTCTTTTCGAAGGCGATGTGGAAAAGTACCACTTTTGGAAACTGCAGTTCAAACTAAAATGGGAATTGGAAATCTCGGGTAAGGAAAAAACAAAGCCCTTGACCGACAAGTTGGCTTGGGCCTTCAAGGAGCTGGGATATGAAGACCCAAAAAAGGAAGCAGATGTGTTACAGCATCTTTTGGAAAGTATATTGAGCGGAATCGTCAAAGATGGTATTGATACACAAAAACATCTCCAAAAATTTCTTCTGGATAAATATCAAGTTTAAAAAAATTTAATTCAAATAAAAAGTAAGTACTCACATATTATGAAAAATGTAGCATTGATCACAGGAGCTTCAAGCGGAATTGG
>JANQOD010000352.1 GCA_028289745.1 Allomuricauda sp.
GCGTACTCGACAAATTAACAGTGCTTTTGGCCGCCTATCCATAACACTACTGGGGCTGCCTTGTCTTCACCCTTTGAAATCTTTACATTTGGCGAGCAATAAACGCATAACAATGAAGACAATCGATGATTTTAATTTTGAGAACAAAAAGGCACTGATCCGGGTAGATTTCAACGTGCCTTTAGATGGTGATTTCAATGTGACCGACACCAGTCGTATCGAAGCGGCCAAACCCACCATTCTAAAAATTCTGGAAGACGGTGGAAGTGCCGTGCTTATGAGCCATTTGGGCAGACCCAAGGGCAAGGTGAATAAAGATATGTCATTGGGCCACATTCAAGAAAAGGTCTCAGAGATCATCGGTGTTGAGGTAAAATTTGTCGATGACTGTATCGGTGATAAAGTAATCGAGGCAGTAAAAGCCCTTGAAACCGGTGAGGTGTTGATGTTGGAAAACCTTCGGTTTTACGCAGAAGAGGAAAGTGGTGACAAATCTTTCGCAGAAAAGCTTTCAACAAACGGTGATGTTTATGTGAACGATGCCTTTGGCACGGCGCACCGGGCGCATGCTTCGACTACGATAGTGGCCGAATTTTTTCCGGAAAGAAAATGTTTTGGCCATTTACTGGCGAGAGAGATCAAGGCCATTGAGAAAGTAATGCGAACGGGCGAAAAACCAGTGACGGCCATTTTGGGCGGAGCCAAGGTATCTTCGAAAATCACCATTATTGAAAATATTTTGGACAAGGTCGATAACCTTATCATCGGCGGCGGCATGACCTATACCTTTATCAAGGCGCAAGGAGGGCAAGTGGGCGATTCAATCTGTGAAGATGACAAAACCGGTCTGGCCCTTGATATTTTACGTCAAGCCGAGGAAAAAGGGGTCGCCGTACACCTGCCCGTTGATGTGGTAGCTGCCGATGCTTTTGATAATGCCGCCAACACCAAGGTAGTCGATGTCGATAAAATTGCCGATGGATGGCAAGGCCTGGATGTAGGCCCGACAACTTTGGAAAATTTCAAAAATGTCATTCTGCGATCAAAGACGATTTTATGGAACGGCCCGGTAGGGGTCTTCGAAATGGAGAGCTTTGCAAAAGGCACCATTGCCGTCGGAAACTTCGTAGACCAGGCCACCCAGAACGGAGCTTTTTCACTGGTGGGCGGCGGTGACTCCGTCGCGGCGGTAAAACAGTTTGGTTTTGAAGACAAGGTAAGCTATGTCTCGACCGGGGGCGGCGCCATGTTAGAGAGCCTCGAGGGGCGAACATTGCCGGGCATAGCGGCAATATTGGGCTGATCTTGACGTTATAACAAGTAGGGGTCATTTACCGTATAAGAAAGGGTTTTTGACCCCTAAATTTTTGTAATTCAGAAAAAAAGATCATTTTAGTTAGCCCCATAATCAAATGATGGCCCGATGAACCAAATAGCCAAAACCCTCTTTTTTGTCCTTTGCCTTATCATAACCGATGTATTGGCTCAAGAACCAATGGCGCCCGTTGAGACCGCCGTTGAGCCGACCGTGGCAACCGATTCCATTTCCAATACAGAGATCGCACCCCCACTTGACCCCAAAAAACTCGATGGGGCGATGGTTGAGATCAAAGATTCTGAAAAGGGAACCATTGAACTGGCCGACCATCAAGAGGCGTATCGCTATGACAGCCTTTGGTTGCGTGAACTACACAAAAATGCAGCCCTCTTTGCAGAAATGTACGACGAGGTGACCAATCAAAAAATCGAGGGTGAAGAAGCGGTTTTGATCGAACTGTCCACCGATACGCTGAAATCGAGATTGCAACGATTGAATGAGAAAACGCCATTTAATATTGCGTACAATCCATCGTTGGAAAGTGTCATCAAATCGTTCTTGACAAGAAAGCGTGGTTTGATGGAGCGCATGATCACGGCCAGCCAGTTCTACTTTCCGTTGTTTGAGCAAGAGCTGGACAATCATAATATTCCATTAGAGATAAAATACCTTTCCATTGTAGAATCGGCCCTGAACCCAAGGGCAAGATCTAGGGTGGGGGCAACTGGCCTGTGGCAGTTCATGTACAGCACCGGAAAGATGTATGGCCTTGATGTCAGCAGTTATGTCGATGAGCGAAAAGACCCTATTGAATCAACCACTGCGGCCTGTAAATACTTGGCCAAGCTGTATGATATTTTTGACGATTGGGACCTTGCCCTGGCGGCCTACAATTCTGGCCCTGGCAATGTGAACAAGGCCATCAGACGTTCTGGAGGATATCGCAATTATTGGAACATCAGACCTTTTTTGCCACGTGAAACGGCAGGATATGTGCCCGCTTTTTTGGCGACGATGTACATTTTTGAATACGCCAAAGAACACGGATTGAATCGTGTAAATGCCGAGCGACCCTATTTTGAGACCGATACGGTACATGTAAAGAACATGATCAGTTTCGATCAAATCGCAAAGGTGGTCGATATCAATATGGAAGAGCTTGAGATGCTGAACCCGTCTTACAAACTGAAAATTATACCGAAGGTTAAGGGCAAAACCTATGTGCTGCGATTGCCCAAGGCGAAAATTGGAAAGTTCGTCAACAATGAAGAAGCCATTTATGCCTATGCCAAGAAAGAATTCGATGCATCTGAAAAACCATTGCCCCAATTGGTAGAGGCGAAGAACAAAATACGTTATAAGGTCAGGAGCGGCGACTATTTGGGCAAGATCGCCCAACGTTATGGTGTGGGCGTGAGTCAGATCAAACGGTGGAACGGCTTGCGCAGCAACAATCTAAGAATCGGCCAACGGCTGACCATTTTTCCGCGAAAACCATATGTTGCCAAAACCACAGCGGTAAAGAAAAATACCGACAAAACTGCTTCCACGGCCTCTGTGGCGAACAATGCGAAAGTGCATACGGTACAAAAGGGCGATTCGCTTTGGACGATTTCCAGAAAATATCCGGGTGTTTCCATCGAAAATTTACGAGAATGGAACGGTATTAGCGGTAACAATCTAAAACCGGGCACAAAATTAAAATTGTGCGATTGTTCTTCGTAAATTAGGCACCATGAAAAGATTTTTGGGGACACTATTCTTAACCGGCCTGTTACTGGCCGGTGCTTCATGCAACGACAATTCTAAAAAACAGAAATTTTTGCCTCCCTCAACGGGCAGCGTCAATTCATTGATGGTGGTCATGAACACCGATTTGTGGCAAGGTGAGGTCGGCGACCGCATTCGCGAACATTTTGCCGCAACCGTGGTCGGGCTCCCTTGGGAAGAGCCCTTGTTCACCATTACACAGTTGCCGCCAAAGGTTTTTCGCGGTGCGGCCTTGGAATCTCGGTCCATATTGTACGTTCTCAGAGATTCTGCTGCAATGGCCTATGTAAGCGATGATGTATATGCAAAGCCCCAACGGGTGACCGTGGTCAAAGGCCCAAACAATGAAGAGCTGCTACAAGGTCTTGACAGCATAGCCAAAAAGGCCATGGCCGCCTATAGGGATGTTGAAATCAGTGAAGCACAGAAACGCTTTACCCGCTCATTGAACAAAGAAAAGGCCCTTGAAGAACAGTTTGGCATTAAATTGACCATTCCTTCCGTATATCGTGTGGGCAAAGAAGAAGACAAATTTGTTTGGCTCGATAGGCAGATACAAAAGGGCACCATGAACATTATTGCCTATGAAATGCCCATGAGCAGTCTGACAAACGACTCTACCTTTGTACAAGATATTGTCAGGATGCGGGATTCGATTGGCGAAAAATACATCCCAGGGCCCAATAAGGGCACTTACATGATCACTGAAAAGGTCTTTGCCCCCTATGTGTTTCCTGCGGAAGTAGCCGGAAAAAAAGCGGTAGAGGTACGCGGTATATGGGAGATACATGGTTACCCGATGGCGGGCCCTTTCTTGACCTATATCATCAACGACAAGGAGAATGACCGGAGATTGATATTAGAGGGCTTCACCTTTGCCCCGGCTACCGAAAAACGCGATTACATGTTTGAGCTGGAGGCCATTATGAAGACCTTGGCCATTCAAAAAGGGCTTTGATAAAAAAGGGCCCCGTACAAGGGCCCGTTACATTCTTTCCATTAGATTTATCAATCAAAGGCAAAACCCGTGGAAACCCTAAAGATAAACGCATAGAGCACCACGAATAGCATGATGAAACAAAACCATGAGAACACCTTAAAATATTTTGTGATCAAAATGTTTCCCAAGTTTCTGAATGCCTCTAAATAAATCTCTTTTACAAGTATAATTTTTTTCATAGATACCATTTTAATTGAACACTCAAATAAAGTTCTCCAAATACGTGGCCAAATGATAAAAAGTGCGATAAATGACTTGAAAAATAGGTATAGCGACAATTGCGATACCGATTATCCATAAACGGTATTTTCGGTCAGATGAACGGCATTCGTACCATTGACCGTTTAACGACGAATTGAGGGGTTCAGGGAGCATTTACAAGAACCAAAAAACCCTGACGTTCGGGTCAGGGCTATAGTTGGTCAGTTTGTTGGGCATCACATATCGACGATGATGAACTCTGATCGTCTGTTCTGCTGGTGTTTTTCCCTTGAACAACGCACCCCATCGGTACATTCGTTCAACGGTTGCTCTTCTCCATAACCCACTGCGCTGGCTATTCTAGAGGCATCGATACCTTTCGAGATCAAATGGTCTCGAGTAGATTTTGCCCTCTTGTCAGACAGATATTTGTTATAGGCACTCGGACCAAATTTATCGGTATGCGATTCAATTTTGATGACCATGGTCGGATATTGCTCCATGACCGCGACCAATTTATCGAGCTCTTCCGCCGCATCGGTTCTGATATACGATTTGTCGAAGTCAAAATGTATCATATCGGTCTTCAATTTCTTGACACCATCTTCAATGACGATCATCTCTTTCAATCGCTTCATGGCGACATCGGCGGTGACAAGTTCATTGTCTAAAGTAGAGACCGATTGTTCTTTTTCAAAAAACTCGTCCTTTTTTACACGCACCATGTATTGGGTGTTGCCCTCAAGGTCTTCGAACAAAAAGGTACCATCTTCACCGGTGACGGCTTCGGCAAGTTTGATATTGTTCTCATCCAACAATTCGACAAGGGCACTGGGCATGATATCGCCGGTGATCATTTCGGTCACGGTACCTGTGATGGCATTCAAGTTTACTGCTTCTTCAGGTTGCAAACGCTTGAACGAGTAGATATCATCATCTCCCTTGCCCCCTTTTCGGTTTGAGGCAAAATACCCCTCTTGGGTCTCTTCACGAACGATGAACGAAAAATCATCTAGACGGCTGTTGATGGGTTTCCCCAAATTCTCGGGCATGCCGAAACCGGTATCGGAGCGAACGGCCCCAAAAATATCCAATCCGCCGAGCCCAATGTGTCCATCCGAAGAAAAATAAAGCTTTTCATCGTTCACAAAAGGAAACATCTCACGCTCTTTGGTGTTGATTTCAGGGCCTAGGTTTCTCGGCTCTGAGTAAGTGCCATCGTCATTCACATCGACGACAAAAATATCGGTCTTGCCAATGGTACCAGGGCGATCAGATACGAAATACAATAACTTGCCATCTGGGCTCAAAGCCGGGTGCCCGGTCGAAAATTCATCACTGTTGAACGGCAATTCTTTGGCTTGTGTCCATTCTCCATCGACCAAGTCAGAACGATAAATTTTTAGATAGTTGATTTTTCTGCTGCCCCAAATGACCTTTTTACCCTTGGTGTTGTTTCGAGTAAAGAACATGGTTGAACCATCGGGCGAAAAAGTCACCGAGGCCTCATGATATTTGGTGTTGATCTTTTTTGACAGTTTTTTTGATTCGTCAAGGGTCTTCGATCGTTCATTGATTTTTGCCACGTAAAGATCGAGATAGGGCTGGTTGTTCCATTTATACCGCCTGGTATTTAAAAATCCGGAATCTTTCGCCGAAGCGTACATCATTTTGTCTTTACCGTAGAACATGGGCGAGAAATCAGAGTACCTTGAGTTGATGGCCAGATTTTTGATTTCAGTTTCTTCGGTACTGCCCAAGATCTCATCAAGAACGGTCTCACGTCTTTCCGTTAGGTCTCTTGAGGCGTGCTGCCCTTCTTCTTTTAGACGCTTTTTGTATAGGCGCATCATTCGCTTGGCCCTGCCATACTTGCTGTTTCCCTTTAGGGCATGGGCATATTTGAACAAATTGTCTGATGTGATCTCATCTTTATGGTTTTCATACAACATATGGTACCAATGATGGGCTTTTTCCATATTCGAGTTGAAATAATGCGAATCACCGGCGCGTTGCAGCACTTCTTTAGAGTGCAATGCGGCATTCTTTTCAAGGGCAAGGTCGTAGTATTTGGCCGCTTCTTTATACCACATCATATCATAGTACTCATTGGCCTTTTTGATCAACTTGGCTTGGCTGTTCGCAACAGATACTTTGGTCTTTTCAACTTTAGAATCGTTATCTTTCTCAATGATGAGCACCCAAAGCTCACCATCATATTTGCCCTGTAGGCCCGAATCATAATCGGCCACGACATCGTTCCAATTGGTGTGGTGGTTTACGCAGACATAACTTAAACCCTCTTTCTCATTGGTGATGAAATGGGCATGCAGTCCCTTTTTGTTCAAATCCTTTATAAAACGGTCGCGGTACTTTTTTTTCGAATAGGTATTGGCAATGAGGTAATAGCCTGCTAGGGCCCCTTTGATTTTCGAAAAGGTCTTGATCTTGATATCGGTTCTTTCGGGCTCGCCTTGGGCACTCATATCTTCTTCAAACACAGAAGCGGCCAAGGTCTGATAGGCTGCGTTGGGTTCTTGTGAGAAGGTATGGAACGGTAAAAGCACCAGGGCCGTAATGACCGTAATAAATAGTTTCCTCATTATATCCCTATGGGTTGATACTAAAACTTGGGGGATGTGCAATGAAATCCCCAAAAAACAAAATGCACATTACCACATTGGTTATAACGACAAAAGTACCTTGAATGGCATTATTCGCTAACTTTTTGTTGTGAAAGGATGGATTTACAGCGTGAAACGGCAAAATGTAGTGTTCTTTACCGATAAGACCACATCTAGACTGGCAAAAGACAGGTTTTGGTAGAAAGGAAAAAGTAAGAAAAAGCTGAGGTTTAGGCGTCGGTTTCCTTTTTGCCCTCCAACTTTTCATCTTCTTTGGAAGCGTCTTTAAATTCTTTGATGCCGCTGCCAAGGCCCCGCATAAGTTCAGGAATCTTTTTTCCGCCGAAAAGCAAGAGTACCACGACCACGATGAGTACAATTTGCCATGGTCCCAACATACCGAGAAAAATATTCTGAGCAATCATAGTATTTATTTGAATTGATAAAAGTACTAAAAAGTAGCTATAAAGTCTTTATGCCCTTAACGAAAGTTACGAAGTATAATTGTTTTTAACGCCCAAATTGCCGGTTTTCATAAAACTTTCACAATCATGGCGGTAAATGGGCATTACCATTATCTTTGCATCATGGCCAAAAAGGGTAAAAAGCGCAAGGAGATAAAGAGAAAGCTGCTTCATAAATACCGTCTCGTCATTTTGAACGAGAGTACCTTTGAAGAAAAGATTTCCTTCAAGCTGAATCGACTGAATGTCTTTGTAACAGGCACGATTTTCATTATCGTGTTGATCGCCCTGACCACCTTGTTGATCGCCTTTACGCCCTTGCGCGAATATATACCTGGCTATTCTTCGACAAAGCTCAAGAGACAGGCCACCGAATTGACCTACAAAACCGATTCTTTGGTCACTGTATTGAATTATACCAATCGGTATTTAGACAATGTCAGAATGGTGCTGAGAGGAGATGTCGAAAATACCGAGACCAACCGTGATTCACTTTTCGAGAAATATAAATTGGACCCGAACACCATAAATCTTACCCCTATCAAAGAAGATTTGGAACTAAGGGAACAAGTTGAGCTTGAAGATAAGTACAATCTCTTTGAACGTACCGTTGAAGGAACAAGAACCATACTTTTTCCGCCGGTAAGCGGTCAGATCTCACAAGGATACGATATTAACCTAAAGCATTTTGCGGTAGATGTGACCACGCAGAAAGATGCGCCCGTGAAGGCCGTCGCCAATGGCACCGTTATTTTTGCGGAATGGACTTCAGACACGGGCAATGTCATCATTATTGAACACGAAGACGATTTGATTTCGGCATACAAGCACTGTAATTCACTGAACAAGGCACAGGGCGAACATGTCACTGCCGGTGAGGTGGTGGCCACTGTGGGCAATACGGGTGAAATTACTACGGGCCCGCACCTTCATTTTGAGTTGTGGAAAGATGGAAAACCCATGGATCCCCAAGACTATATAGACTTTAATTAGCGCAATGTTCTTAAAAGCTTTTGCCGCAAAAGTTTTTGCCAGATACGTACACTTCACAAATTCTTGGTGGATAGAGAATCCGGTCGTGGCCCAGGAAAAGGTATTCAAAGAGCTGCTCAAAACAGCTGCCAATACGGCTTTTGGCAAAGACCACGGTTTTAGTGAAGTAAGATCATACGAAGATTTCGCACTGAGGGTTGCCATTCGGGATTACGAGCAATTGAAACCCTATGTGGAAAGGGTCAGAAATGGCGAAAAGAATGTATTGTGGCCCGGCAAGCCCATCTATTTTGCCAAGACATCGGGCACGACCTCTGGGGCAAAGTATATTCCCATCACCGGGGCATCGATA
>JANQOD010000389.1 GCA_028289745.1 Allomuricauda sp.
AGATGCCAAAATAAGTGTACGCAATGCCCGTCAAGAGGCCAACAAAGAGCTCAAAAGCCTTGACATTTCTGAAGACCGACTCGGAAATGCCGAAATCGACGTACAAGAACTCACCGATACGTACACCAAAAAAGTAGATGCCATTCTAGCGGTCAAAGAATCTGAAATCATGAAAGTATAAAGCTTTTAGTGTTGCTTTTTTAGGAGCACTTTGCATCATTTTCTACCTTTGCGCACAATTTAGCACGCATGCCTAAACAACGCTTTCAGGGATTCTGGCCCATTGTGGCCCGCCTCATCCTTCGAAATAGAATTTTGATTCTCTTGGCCATCGCCACTGCCACTGTTTTGTTGGCCCTGCAATGGAAGAACATGCGCTTCTCGAATACCGAGGCCAATATCTTGCCCGACGACCATGAGGCAACCGTCAAATACAGTGCGTTTGTAGACCTTTTTGGTGAAGAAGACAATGCCATTGTCATGGCCATTCGCGACAGTCTGTTGTATACCCCTGAAAATTTCAACCGTTGGAACAAGTTGGGCAAGCAATTGGAGGCCTTCCCTGAAGTATCAATGGTTCTTTCGACAGATAACCTACAGCAACTGGTCAAAGACAATGAACGACAAGAATTCAAATTGCAGCCCTTGATCAATGGGGAGGTCAAAAACCAAACTGAGATCGAGGCATTAAAGACAAAATTGTTTGAAGAACTTCCCTTTTATGAAAACCTGCTCTTCAACAAAGAGACCCAGACGCTCAGAACCATTCTTTACCTTGACAAGGACATTCTGAACACCAGCGTCAGAAACGATTTTATCTTGACCGATCTACAGAGTATCGTAGAAAACTTTGAAGAAGAAACAGGTCTTGACATAAGGGTCTCGGGCATGCCGTATATCAGAACTTGGAACTCGAAGACCATCATCGATGAAATAGGCAAATTCATTCTGGCCGCCCTATTGGTCACTTCGATCATTTTTTTCTTCTTTTTTAGAAGCTTCAGGGCGACCTTCATATCAATGTGCGTGGTCATCATAGGTGTCATGTGGGCCTTTGGATTTTTAGGGCTTTTTGAATATGAGATTACCATCTTGACGGCTCTTATTCCCCCATTGATAATTGTCATCGGCATTCCCAACTGTATTTTTCTGATCAATAAGTATCAGCAAGAGGTCAAAAAGCACGGCAATCAAGCCTTGTCATTGCAACGGGTCATCTCAAAAATCGGTAATGCAACACTGATGACCAATGTCACCACCGCTTCGGGGTTCGCCACTTTTATGATCTTAGACAGTGACCTGTTGAAAGAATTTGGCATCGTTGCCTCGATCAACATCATCTGCATCTTCATTCTCTCACTGTTGATCATACCGATTATCTATAGCTTCATGTCGCTGCCCAAGACGAAACACTTGAAGCATCTAAACAAAAAATGGATCGATCTTTTTGTCGATTGGATGGAACGCATGGTACGCCATAATCGAATTGCCGTTTACGTCGTATCACTAATAGCCCTGGTGCTGAGCATTACGGGCATCTATCAAATAGAGATTACCGGAAGTCGAGTGGAAGACCTGCCCAAAAACACCCATTTCTTTAAAGACATTCGATTTTTTGAGGAGGAATTTGATGGTATCATGCCCGTCGAAATTGTAGTGGATACCGAACGAAAAAAGGGGGTCATGAAACCTGCAACCCTTAGAAGAATGGATGAGTTGGGCACCGAAATTGAAGATATTCCCGAACTTTCGCCGCCAGTGTCCGTTGTAAATTTGGTGAAGTACTCAAAACAGGCCTTTTACAATGGTATTCCAAAATACTATCAATTGCCGACCTCACAAGAGAGCACTTTTATCATGAATGTTGCCCGAAAATCTTCAGAGAACAGCAATCTACTCGAAAGCTTTGTCGATAGTACCGGTCAGATAGCCAGAATGACCACTTTCATGCGCGATGTAAAGACCGATCGTATGGAAGAAATTGAAAGTGATCTCATCAAGACCATAAACAAAGTTTTTCCTGCCGAACGGTACAATGTCTATATGACGGGCAAGGCCCTGCTTTTTTTGAAAGGCACCAAATATTTGGTGAAAAACCTCTTGTTGTCCTTAGCTTTGGCCATTGGGCTTATATCGATTTTCATGGCATATTTATTTCGTTCGTTCAGAATGATCATCATTTCTTTGGTGCCCAACCTATTGCCATTGGTCATTACGGCCGGGCTCATGGGCTTTTTGGGTGTTCCCATAAAGCCATCTACCATTTTGGTCTTTAGCATCGCCTTTGGCATTTCGGTTGATGACACCATTCACTTTCTGGCAAAATACCGACAAGAATTGACTGCTAACCGCTGGCAGATCAAAAAATCGGTCTATGCGGCGTTAAGGGAAACGGGCATCAGCATGTTCTACACATCGATTGTGCTTTTCTTTGGGTTCTCGGTATTTATCATTTCAGATTTTGGTGGCACTGTGGCACTGGGTGCATTGGTTTCGGCCACTCTTCTCTTCGCCATGCTCGCCAATTTGATACTGCTTCCTTCTTTGTTATTGTCACTTGAAAAAAGCATTGCCAATAAAAAGGTATTCAAGAAACCACAAATCGATATCCTCCCAAAGGAAGAAATCAACCCAAAATAATGAATCGTTGACTGAATTGTCTCAACGTTTATAGACTTCTTGACCACAAAAAACTATCTTTGGGGCTTAATTTTTGAATGGCAAAGTATGCACCTTTTTTCTGTCAAAGAACTGCTTTCGATTACCCCAAACTCACAAGAAGTTACGGTAAGGGGTTGGGTCAAAACCTTTAGAAGCAACCGTTTTATTGCATTGAATGATGGCTCAACCATTAACAACGTGCAGTGCGTGGTAGACTTTGAGAACTTTGACGAAAACACCATAAAATCAATTTCAACGGGAGCGGCCGTAGAGGTGTCCGGAACCCTTGTTGAAAGTCAAGGGCGAGGTCAATCTGTGGAAATTCAAGTAAATGAGCTTAAGGTTCATGGTGTGGCCGATCCCGAAACATACCCCATACAGCCCAAAAAACATTCGCTTGAGTTTTTACGGGAGAAAGCTCATTTGAGGGTGCGCACCAATACGTTTTCTGCCGTGATGCGGGTTCGTTCGGCTTTGGCATTCGCCATTCATAGCTACTTTCAACAAAATGGGTTCTATTACATGCATACCCCCATCATAACCGGTTCTGATGCCGAAGGCGCCGGTGAGATGTTCAGGGTCACTGCTCTAGACGCCAAAACTCCCCCTTTGAACGATGAAGGGGATGTTGATTTTAAAAAAGACTTTTTTGGCAAGGAGACCAATCTGACCGTTTCTGGACAGTTGGAGGCAGAGGCCTATGCCATGGCACTGGGAAAGGTATACACTTTCGGACCCACTTTTCGAGCCGAAAATTCGAACACCTCGAGACATTTGGCCGAGTTCTGGATGATCGAACCCGAAATGGCATTTTATGATCTTGAT
>JANQOD010000391.1 GCA_028289745.1 Allomuricauda sp.
ACCGATACGATCTCATTGCCCCTTGATTCGTTCAACCAATCGTTCTGTAATGTTGTCTCGACCAATCCCTCATCGAAAATGCTGCTTGAAATAGAGACCATGAAAGAGGAAATGTTTTTAGACTTTGTCGAAAATGAGAGCGAAACAAGTATGCGTCTCGACCTTGAAAAATGGTTTGAACAGTGGCAAGATCTAGGAAACCGGTCTGATGAACCATTGGCCGAACTGCTCGCTTATGCTTTTCTATCTGACCGGGCCAATGAAACCCATGAACACTATTTAAACGATTTATCTTCCAATTCGTACTATACATTGCTGTCAAACAGATTGCAAAAAAAATACCCAACGGCCCCATTCACCGAACAATACCGAAATGAATTGCGCGCCGATCAATATTATTTTCAAGAGACACAGACATCATCTTCAGAAACCAGATCGACATATGTACTCTATATAATGGCCGCTTTGGTCGTTGCCTCATTGGCGGCCCTTGCTCTGAAAAGAAGAAATAGCGCAAAAAATAATGTCGGGCTCACCCAACAAGAACAGCGAATATTCGAGGCCATTCTTTTGGGCAAGACCAATAAAGAGATTGCTTCAGAGCTTTTTATCAGTGTCAGCACCGTAAAGACCCACATCAATAGTCTCTATAAAAAAATGGGGGTCTCTTCACGTACCGAGCTCAGGTCGAGGGTCTGATCGTTGAAAATTCAACCTGGGGTCTAGTCCTCATTTCCAACCTTGACCTGTTGTCAATACCATGTATTCATGACATTTTCAGAGCAAATCTGTAAATCATGAGAACTTTTTTTATTGTCTTTTTTTCAACATTTGTCGTACATGCCCAAGAATTCAACAGGGAAATCATATCGGATAACGGCAAGCAATTTTTAGTCGGAAAAATCACCCTGCAGCGACTGAATACAGAGCCTTACAGGGCTTGGTTCAATACTGCCCATGAAAGTTATGTCGTCGATGAAGCCATGGTGCAGCTCTTCAAGAACAGACTGGCAGACCACAAAATCTTAATGTTTTTGGGCACCTGGTGCGGTGACAGCAAGAGGGAAGTGCCAAGGTTCATCAAAATTTTGGAAGCGGCCGACTATCCGCTAGAAAATCTCACGGTAGTGGCATTGGACCGACGTAAGGAATTCTACAAAAAAAGCCCCACTGGTGAAGAAAAGGGGCTGAACATCATCAAGGTGCCCACATTCATTTTCTATAAGGATGGACTGGAAATCAACCGTATTGTCGAGAGTCCGATCGAAAGCCTTGAAGAAGACATCACTGCCATTGTCGGCAATAAAACCTATATACCCAATTACGAACAGGGCAGAAAGTGAGATTGAAAAGTTAAGGCGTAAAAGTGTAATTTTGCGCTTTAATTTTTCTAGGGCCTGTTTAAATTTCCGCAATTGAAATTTGTATGGGTTATTTTTGGTGCAGCACAAGGCAAGATTGATGATAATAGCAGTGCTATTTGAGAAAATTTTAATCAAGCAATGCCCAAAATGACTTAGAAAAACGATTAGGGAAATTTAAACAGACTCTTACATGCAACTATCTGAACAAGAAATCGTACGACGCGAAAAATTGGGCAAGCTTAGGGAAATGGGCATTGACCCCTATCCTGCCCCCCTTTATCCTGTCGATGCCACTTCCAAGAGCATTAAAAACGAATTTGAAGAGGGCAAAAAGGTGGTCATCGCCGGGCGGTTGATGTCACGTCGTATACAGGGCAAGGCTTCCTTTGCCGAGCTACAAGATAGTGAAGGGCGTATTCAAGTCTATTTTAACCGTGACGAGATCTGTACGGGTGAAGATAAGGCACTGTACAACGAGGTCTACAAAAAATTGCTCGATATAGGAGATATCATCGGTGTTGAGGGCGAGCTGTTCATCACGCAGGTCGGTGAAAAGACCGTCATGGTCAAAAATTTCTCCCTATTGAGCAAATCATTGAGGCCCCTGCCACTACCGAAGACAGATGCCGAGGGCAATATCTATGACGAATTCAACGACCCTGAGCTTCGTTATCGGCAACGATACGTTGATCTGGTGGTGAACCCATCGGTCAAGGAAACCTTTATCAAGCGTACCAAGATAACCAATAGCATTCGCGAATTCTATAACGAAAAAGGGTATTTAGAAGTTGAAACACCCATATTACAGCCCATTCCGGGCGGTGCGGCAGCACGTCCTTTTTTGACACATCACAATGCACTGAATATCCCTCTGTACCTGCGAATTGCCAATGAATTATATCTTAAGAGGTTGATCGTAGGTGGCTTTGACGGTGTCTATGAGTTTTCAAAGGATTTCCGTAACGAGGGCATGGACCGCACCCATAACCCTGAGTTCACGGTAATGGAGCTCTATGTGGCCTACAAAGACTATAACTGGATGATGGACACTACGGAGCAATTGCTCGAAAAAGTGGCCAAAGACACTAACGGAAGCACCCAGGTACAAGTAGCTGACCATGTCATTGATTTCAAGGCCCCTTATCAACGAGTACCCATTTTAGAGGCCATCAAGACCCATACGGGCCATGATGTGGCCGGAATGGATGAAGCACAGCTTAGAGAAGTGGCAAAAAAACTAGACATAGAAGTCGATGCCACCATGGGCGTGGGTAAATTGATCGATGAGATCTTTGGCGAAAAGTGCGAGCACCATTACGTGCAGCCCACCTTTATCATCGATTACCCAAAAGAGATGAGCCCGTTGACCAAAGAGCACCGTAGCAATCCCGCCCTGACAGAACGTTTTGAACTGATGGTCAATGGCAAAGAATTGGCAAATGCCTACTCAGAGTTGAACGACCCCATTGACCAGCGCGAGCGTTTTGAAGAACAACTTCGCCTTTCTGAAAAAGGAGATGACGAGGCCATGTTCATCGACCAAGATTTTTTGCGGGCGTTGGAATATGGCATGCCCCCCACTTCTGGCATCGGCATTGGTATTGACCGCCTCGTCATGTTGATGACCGACAACGCCTCGATTCAAGAGGTACTGTTCTTTCCACAAATGCGACCAGAGAAAAAACAGGTTGAGCTTACCGAAGAGGAAAAAATTATCATGGATATCTTAAAACCAAACGGTGAAATGTCTCTGATCGAACTTAAGGAAAAAGCAGGCCTGAGCAATAAAAAGTGGGACAAAAGCACCAAGAACCTCTCAAAACTTGGCCTTTTTGAGGTAGAAAAAAAGAATGACGCCCTTTTGGCCCGTTTCAAAAAATAGCATATTTCATTATCTTTAGGGATAGGTACCAATCCCTCAAACAATGAACACATTAGGCTACTTCGAAATACAATCTTCAGACCCTGAACGTGAAATTGATTTCTATTCCACCCTATTTGATTGGAGTTTCATCAAAGATGAAACCGTACCGATCGAATATTATCGCCTTGTGGGGGCCGGTGTGCAGGGTGCCCTGTTGAGACGACCGGCCAAAGTGCCCCCAAAAGAACATGGCACCAATGCCTTTACTTGTTCTTTTCAGGTAAAAAATTTTGACTTGACCGCAAAAATCATCGAAGAAAAAGGCGGGCAGGTGGCCATGCCCAAATTTGCCATACCGGGCCGCTGTTGGCAAGGCTATTTTTTAGATGCCGACCATAATGTCTTTGGCATTTTTGAGGTGGATGAGGATGCGAAATAAATCCTTTTTTTCAAATTTCACTTAAAAAGCCTAGCTTAGGATCCCGATGGAACTAAGCAAAAAAATAGGGCTTGTCTTGGGGCCCATCATCTTTCTGATCTGTATCAACCTTCCCTTTGAACTGGTGACCGAAAAAGGTGATGCGGTCATCGCAATCGCCCTTTGGATGCTCGTCTGGTGGATTACCGAAGCGGTCTCCATTTCCGTAACGGCCCTATTGCCATTGTTGCTGTTTCCCATTCTAAAAATACTGCCGATGGCAGATGTGGGTGCCAATTACGGAAGCCCCATCATTTTTCTGTTCTTTGGGGGTTTTGTATTGGCCCTTGCCTTGGAAAAGGTCAATCTGCACAGGCGCATTGCGCTCAATATCATTCGTTTGACGGGCACTACGCCCGACAAAGTGGTACTGGGCTTCATGATCGCGACCGCT
>JANQOD010000033.1 GCA_028289745.1 Allomuricauda sp.
TGCCTGTGCCGGTGTCAGTTTCGATATTGGGGGCAGCACCCCAAAAGCATCGGCTGTCAAGAAAAAGATATTTTTTACGTTCTCGGCAACTGAAGGCAGTTGAATATTTTCAATATGGTAGATAGGATAGCTCATTCTAGTGTTCTCTGTGATCGAGGCATCTTCGAAATCGACATTGCCCTTATCGTCTAGAATGACATTCTCTAAAATCGCACCCTTTTTAATGGCTCCATATATCTCTGGCTCACTCTCTTGTGACAAGTTGATGACCTTTGCATAACAGCCGCCCTCGAAGTTGAAGACTGTATTTTCAGGTGTCCAGCCGTGCTCATCATCACCTATTAGTTTTCTATTCGGGTCTGTTGAAAGGGTTGTTTTTCCCGTACCCGACAATCCAAAGAAAAGCGCCGTATCACCAGATGCTCCCACGTTTGCCGAACAATGCATGGGCAGTGTGTTTCCAAACACGGGAAGAACGAAGTTCAGTGCCGAAAAAATTCCTTTTTTAATTTCACCCGTATATCCGGTACCTGCAACGAGAGCCATCTTTTTTGTGAAGTTCAGAATGGCAAAATTGTGCTGCCGTGTTCCATCGACATGGGCATCTGCCTTAAAACCAGGTGCATTCACCACCGTCCATTCAGGTTCAAAATCATCAAGCCCATCTTCATCGGGCCTCAAGAACATGTTGTGCACGAACATGTTCGACCACGGATATTCATTGATGACCCGAATGTTGGTGCGATAGGCAGCATCTGCACAAGCGTAACAATCGCGAACATACAGTTCTTTATCATTGAGGTATTTTATCATCTTATCGTAGAGCCGGTCAAACTTTCCCGGTTCGAAAGGTATGTTGATGTCGCCCCACCAAACCTTGTCTTCGGTGATCTCATCTTTGACAATGAACCTATCTTGTGGAGAACGGCCCGTGAACTCCCCCGTATTGACGGCCAGGGCACCGAGCGATGACTCTTGTCCCATACCTTTTGCCATGGTTTCATCGTGCAACTCATCTGAAGACAACTGATAGTGGATGTTTGAATGTGTGATTCCGTAATCTCTCAACGAAATCGTTTTCGTTATTTGGGCATTATTCGCCATGAATATTTATTTTTAATCGTGCAAAACTAAAAAATGTGGAGGCCATTCCCTCCAAAAAAAGCAGAAAGTATCATTTTTTGGTCAAAACGGACAGAATCAAATAAATCCATCCCACAATCATGAAAAGGCCGCCGATCGGGGTCACCCATCCTATCTTTCTGAAATCAAAGCCTGTCAATTTGTTAGTGGCCAATAAATAGATGGAAAACGAAAAAAGCACTACCCCTATCACCACGGAATAAAAGACCCATTTTTTGGCATCATCGGCAACTTTTGGCAGCACACTCAACAGCATCAAAAACAGCGCTTGGTACATTTGATAGCGCACCCCGGTCTCAAAAGTGCCCAATTCATCCACTGTCAGCACTTTTTTAAGGCCATGGGCCCCAAAAGCCCCGAAGATGATGGCCAACACCCCAAGTAATAATCCGGTGACTAAAATTGTTTTGTTCATAACTATGGTCGTCTGTTTTTTTAGAAATATAACAATTTGATACCTTCGTATCCGTTATTTACAAAAGTACTGAAATCATATGGTGCGAAATATTCTGGTTCTTGGTGCAGGCAAGTCCACTTCTTACCTGTTGGATTATTTTTTGGAAAAGTCCGCCGCTGAAAACCTGCACTTGACCATTGGTGACATCGATCCGAAAAGTGTTCCCGAAGCAGTAAGAAACCATCAGAACTGTACTGTTTTCATATTGGATATTTTCGACGATCCCGCAAGAAAAAAAGCGATATCAGAAGCTACGATCGTGGTATCGATGCTGCCTGCAAAACTGCACCTCAAAGTAGCTGAAGACTGTTTGCACTTCAAAAAACATTTGGTGACGGCCTCATATATAAGTGATGACATCAGAAAGTTGGATGCCGAGGTCAAAGACAACGGACTGGTTTTCATGAATGAAATCGGTCTAGATCCAGGCATCGACCATATGAGTGCCATGCAGGTCATCGACCGTATTCGCGCCAAAGGTGGAAAAATGCTGCTCTTCGAATCGTTCACCGGTGGCCTGGTCGCCCCTGAGAGCGATAGCAGTCTGTGGAATTACAAATTTACCTGGAACCCCCGAAATGTGGTGCTCGCCGGACAAGGAGGCGCTGCCAAATTCATTCAAG
The DNA here is from genome assembly GCA_028289745.1 of Allomuricauda sp. GTDB lineage: Bacteria > Bacteroidota > Bacteroidia > Flavobacteriales > Flavobacteriaceae > Flagellimonas_A. The sequence goes on from JANQOD010000033.1 coordinate 2,224, forward strand.
AGGGTACTTACAAATATATTCCCTACCATAAATTGTTCAGAAGAACTGAATTTTTGGAAGTTGAGGGCTATGGTACGTTTGAGGCGTATGCCAATCGTGATTCACTTTGGTACCGTGAAGCATATGGCCTTCAAGATGTGTTGACCCTGTATCGAGGTACCATGCGCAGGGTGGGCTTTTCAAAAGCATGGAACATCTTTGTGCAACTCGGCATGACCGATGACAGTTATATCGTTGAGGGCTCGGAAGGCATGTCGTACCGGGAATTTGTCAACCTCTTTCTGCCCTATTCGCCCACTGATTCGGTCGAACTCAAATTGAGGCACTATCTAAAAATTGACCAAGACGATATTTTCTGGGGAAAACTATCGGAGCTGGACCTGTTCAACCCCAATAAGAACATTCCGCTAAAAAAAGCCACACCGGCCCAGATGCTGCAATATATTCTGGAAGATAGCTGGACACTCAAAGATGGAGATAAAGATATGATTGTCATGTACCATAAGTTCGGTTACGAGCTGGATAGAAAAAAGAAGCAAATCGATGCCAATATGGTCGTCGTCGGTGAAGACCGTACCTATACGGCCATGGCCAAAACAGTCGGCCTACCCGTAGCGATAGCCACCTTGGATATTCTGAACAAAAAGATTACCACGGCAGGGGTACAGATACCCATTTCAAAAGAGGTGTACGATCCCATTCTTTCTGAGCTGAAAGCCCATGGCATTGCCTTTAACGAGTTCGATGCCCCTTACTTGGGCTACAATCCCGATTCAGTGGCCGGTTAAAGATTTTTACAATGATTATCTTTACGGGCACATTTGATAATCATTTATATGAAATCTTCTAACAGTTTGGTCAAAATAGACGGTATTGACAAGAAAATTCTAAGATTTTTAATGGAGGATGCCCGAAAACCCATTCTAGAAATTGCCCGTAATATTGGCATCTCTGGGGCGGCCATTCACCAAAGGCTACGGAAATTGGAAGCCTCAGGACTCATATCAGGCTCGAAATTTGTCATCAATCCCAAGGTTCTGGGCTATACCACCATGGCCTATATCGGTATTTTTTTAGACAAGGCCATGGCCAACCCACGTGCGGTCAAGGAATTGGAAAAGATTCCTGAAGTTCTGGAATGCCATTATACTACGGGCAACTGGTCCATCCTCATTAAAGTACTTTGCAAAGACAATGAGCATTTGATGCTGGTACTCAATAAAAAAATTCAACAAATCGATGGGGTGTCAAGAACAGAAACCTTTATTTCGCTCGACCAGCAAATAGATAGGCAGATCACCATATAAAAAACCCGCCCAAATTTGGGCGGGTTTGCATTTTGTTCATGCAATTGCTCAATCTCTTCCACCAAAGACTTGAAGCCCCCAGTACACTAGGGTGGCCAACGCGCCTATTGCGGCAACCAAGTACGTGCGTGCTGCCCATTTCAAGGCATCTTCCGAACCTGCATATTCTTGTTGGGTCACCATGTTCTTCTGCTTGAGCCAGACCAAAGCACGCTTGCTGGCATCATATTCTACCGGTAAGGTGACGAAGCTAAAGAGCGTGGCGAATGCCATCATCACCAATCCGGCCACGGCTATCCAATAGCCGAATCCGACACCGGCCGCAGCTCCCAAGGCCAAGCCTCCAAATACTACCCAAGTAGACATTCCTGAGGTAACGCTCACCACGGGCACCAATTTTGAACGCATGGTCAACCATTCATACGCCTGGGCATGTTGCACGGCATGGCCCACTTCGTGTGCCGCCACTGCCGCTGCTGCTGCGTTGCGTTGGCTATAGACCCCTTCGCTCAAATTGACGGTCTTGTTCTTCGGATTGTAATGGTCGGTCAGCATCCCGGGAGTTGAAATCACCTTTACATCGCGAATGCCATGGTCGTCCAACATCTTTTGGGCGATTTCGGCACCACTCATACCGTTTCGCAGATGCACTTTTGAATAATGCTTGAACTTGCTCTTAAGCCTTGCGCTGACAATCCAGCTTACCAAGGCTATGGCACCGATCAATATATAATATCCCATCATAACTGTTTCGTTTTTAGAATTTAAATAAAGATAGCAAGATTCACACTTTCATGTGAAACCTTTACTTCAATAAAGCAAAAACCCCGCCACAACGGGCAGGGTGCATTCGTACTGACAAAATGTACCTAATTATGCCAAAGCGGCCTCCCATCTGAAGGCCTCTATGATTTCTTTGTAAATGACTTCGCCGTGTACGATATTCAATCCTTTTTGCAGTGATTCATCGGTCTCTGTGGCTCTTTCCCAACCCAATCCTGCCAGTTTTAAAACGTAGGGCAAGGTGACATTCGTCAACGCAATGGTAGAGGTATAGGGCACCGCACCGGGCATATTGGCCACGCAATAGTGTACAACATCATCGATAATGTAAACCGGGTCTTCATGGGTGGTGGGCCTAGTGGTCTCTACACAGCCCCCTTGGTCTACTGCCACATCGACGATAACGGTACCGGGACGCATCTCTTTTAGCATATCCCTTGTGATCAAATTTGGTGCTTTGGCACCTTTCAGCAACACCCCGCCCACTATCAGGTCATGGGTTTTGATATGCTTTCGAATACTATACTCGTTCGAATAATCGGTGACCACATGACTGGGCATCACATCATTCACATAGCGCAGGCGT
>JANQOD010000034.1 GCA_028289745.1 Allomuricauda sp.
AGTTCAACAACTTCATGCCGATGAAATAGTTCTTGGTCAAGATTTCAGGTTTGGTAATCCCAAGACCCACTTCTATTGCCGTGACTATGGTCAAAAAAATGAGTACACCCCAAATTTTCTGGGTGTTTGACCTGAACTTTAGAAGCCCCCTGAATATTTCCAATTTATGATCGTGCGCCATAGTATCAAATGATTTTTTATACCAAATAAAAGAATGTGAATACGAATACCCAGACCAAATCGACAAAGTGCCAGTACAGTCCTACTTTTTCAACCATTTCATAATGGCCACGCCGTTCATAGGTGCCCAATATGATGTTAAAGAAAATAATGATGTTGATGACCACCCCTGAAAATACGTGAAAACCGTGAAAGCCGGTTATGAAAAAGAAAAAATCGGCGAACAATCGGCTACCGTACTCGTTTCGAATCAGGTTGGCCCCTTCTACTACTCGAACGGCATTGTTCAATCTGGCCAAAGCCGCCTCTCTTTTAAAAATTGCTTTCTCCCCTGTTTCGCCCAAGTTACTGTAATTACGCTCTAATTCTTGTAATTTGGACTGGTCAGAAGGGTTTTCAGATGAACGCAATTGTTCAACATCTGGAATAATTTGTTCTGCACGCATCAAAATATTCGGATCGGCCTTGAAGCCCTCTATCACCTCATTTAACGAAAAAGACGTTTTATAGCCCTCGGCCTCATACCAAATACCTTCATTGCTAATATGCTTCACGCGATCTTCGGGCAACACTTTCGCAAAGTCGGCCAATGCCGCTCGCTCGCCCGAATCGGCCTTAACAAATTGAAGAATACGACCTCCTTTGGTTTCCAATGCGCCAAAATCGCCTTTGATGAACGTGGCCCACTCCCAAGCTTGAGAGCCCACGAAAATGGCACCCCCAATGATGGTCAAGAACATGTACAGGATCACTTTTTTCTGCATCATACGATGGCCGGCATCAACTGCCAGTACCATGGTGACCGAAGACATGATCAGTATAAAGGTCATGAATGCCACATAGTACATGGGGTAATTGCCATGAAAAAAGGGCACGTGGGTAAACACCTCATCGGCTATGGGCCAAGTTTCGATAAACTTGAATCTCGAAAATCCATAAGAAACCAAAAAGCCCGAGAAGGTAAGTGCATCTGAGACGATGAAAAACCACATCATCAATTTGCCGTAACTGGCTCCCAGGGGTCTGTTGCCCCCTCCCCAAACTGTTCCTTCCGATTCGGTCGTTACCGCTGTATCCATAAAAACCGTTGTTTTAATAAAGCTTTAGCAAAAATAAACGTTTTGACGTATTCTGAAAATCCAATTACCGATGAAACCGCATATTTTGAAAAATTATTTTACAAAGTACATGAACAATAACAGATAAACCCACAACAAGTCTAAGAAATGCCAAAACGAGGCCCCTAATTCAAGTCCCAACATGTCACTGGGCCGATAGTTGCCCCTCAATTGTTGAAAGATGACCACCAGCAACGAAATGAGCCCGGCCACCACGTGCAAAATATGCACAAAGGCAATCAAAAAAACATATGACATCTTGATATTACTGGTCGGGCCGGTAAAATAGTACCCGCTCTGCAACATTTGCGAAAAACCATAAAACTGAAAGCTGATGAAGCCCATACCCAGCAACAAGGTCACCAGCAACCAGAGCGAGGCCTTTTTTTGGTCATCTGCCCTGACGGCCTTTTTTGCCAAAATATAGGTCAGGCTACTGACGATGATGATGGCGGTACTGATGTAGAAAGCGGTGGGCAGTTCCAATTCTTGCACCCAATCGTCACGCTTACTGCTGACAATGTAAGCGCTCGTCCAACCGGCAAAGCCCATGATGAGGCTTCCCATGCCGAACCATAGCAGCATTTTTCTTGAACGTTCCCTTCTTTGTTTTTCTGTTCCTTTTGTCAAGTCCATATTCAAATCAACTTATCAACTACATATACTATTTGTATCAGTGTGATGTATGAAACGCTTGCCAACATCAAATTTCTGGCAGCTTTGTTATCCTTTTTTTCATATAGGCGAAACGCAAAGCCCAGCATGACCAGGCCCATCAAAAGCACCATTATTGCGGCCGTAATCGAGAGATGCAACCGACCTGTAAAACCAAAGACGGGCATGATGGAGATGACGATCATCCAAATAGTGTACAATATAATTTGCAGGGCAGTACCATTGTCTTTTTTTCCTGTGGGCAGCATTTTAAAACCGCCCCGTTTGTAATCTTCATCCAACATCCAACCCAATGCCCAGAAATGCGGGAACTGCCAAAAAAACTGGATCATAAACAAGGTGCCAGGCTCGATGCCAAAATCATTGGTGGCCGCCACCCAACCCAACATAAAGGGTATGGCCCCGGGTATGGCCCCCACAAATACCGAAAGAGGCGTGACGGTTTTTAAAGGGGTATAGGCGCAGGTGTACAGAAATATCGATATGGCACCGAACAGTGCTGTTTTGGGGCTCAGAATGTAGAGCGAGACCACCCCAAGCGCCGTCATGGCAATCGCCACCGTCAAAGCGGTGGCCACCGACATACGTCCTGCGGGAATCGGGCGGTTCTTGGTGCGCTTCATCAACGCATCAAGGTCACGTTCGATAATCTGGTTGTAGGCATTTGAGGCCCCCACCATACAATAGCCCCCAAAACCGAGCAATAAAACCGAAAGGGGGTCAATGGTATAGGCACCCAAAAAATAGCCGGCAATGGAAGAAAACACCACACTGACCGCCAATCTCACCTTGGTGATTTCTTTAAAATCAGTAAAAATCAGAGACCAAGTTGTGTTTTTGGCCGTGCTTACCGCCGACTTCATGTGGTATCGTTATCAGCCTGCAAAGATAGGCCTCACATAGGTCATTTGCAATGCAAGCGTGTTTGATTTCTTTGACAAAAAAACCCCAACATTGCTGTCGGGGTCTATATTGAAAGATAGGCTACTATTGTAGCTTAAACGTAATCGGAATACTGAACGGAACCTTTACCGGACGCCCCCTTTGCTTACCTGGGGTCATCTTAGGTAGTTTTTGGATGATGCGCAATGCCTCTGCCTCTAAGTTTTTGTCGGGACCACGCATTCTGATGTTGCCGATGCTACCGTCTTTTTGGATGACGAAGATGACGTTCACCCTACCTTGAACCCCCATTTCTTGAGCAATTTCGGGGTAGCGGAAGTTTTTGCGAATGTGCTTCTGCATCATTTCCTGAAAGCATGACTTTTTATCTTTTGCCCCTTCACAACCTGGAAAAACCGGCACATCTTCAATCACGGCAAAAGGTACTGAAATATCTTCCTCGACCTCCTCTACTTCGACCTCTTCTACTTCCATGACCTCTTCTTCCTGACTGGTCTCGGTCGATTCGATCACTGTTTCTTCCACTTCCTCCTCATCTTCAACAACCTCTATTACCTCTGGGGCAGCTGGCGGTGGTGGCGGTGGTGGGGTTTTGATCTGTTCGGTCATTGGCACTTCTTCATCCAACTGATCTTCTACATTCAGCGCGATATCATAATCGTTGGCCTTATCATATTTCTTCCATTCCATCGAGGCGTATATGATGCCCAATACAGCTGCCAGGCCGATGACGAAGTACAGAGCACTGTTTTTGTTCACATCTACATGAGGATTCTTCTTTGGTTCCATCTTCCTTTTAAATTTTTAGTATTTGCTAATT
>JANQOD010000041.1 GCA_028289745.1 Allomuricauda sp.
GTCACGGCGACCCCCTTGAGTTCGAACATCAAATTGCCCATGAAAGACCACTACCAGAAACTGATCGTGGGGCGGTCGATAAAATGGTTGATCGAGAACGCGTTTTTGGCCAAGGCCGAGCTGCATACCTATGACGTGACCTTGCGCTCCCTAAAACTGGGTATTCACGGCGATTACACGGTCAAATCATCCGATGAGTTCTATGGCGCCCAGAACATGTTGGGCAAGCTGTTGACCGCTTATGAAGAAATAGCCAAAGGTACCAAGACACTCATCTTCAACAATGGGATCAATACCTCGCTATACGTCTATCAGACCTTCAAAAAGGCCGGATATAACATTCGACACTTAGACAATAGGAACAATGCAACGGAGCGGAAAGAGATCTTAGATTGGTTTGCCAATACACCCGATGCCATTGTGACCTCTGTGAGCATTCTGACCACCGGCTTTGACGAACCCACGGTCGAGACCATAATGCTCAATAGGGCGACCCGTTCGCTGACCCTATATTTTCAAATGATCGGTCGTGGTTCGCGCATCATTCCCGGTAAGAACCGGTTCAATGTGGTCGATTTGGGGAACAACATCGCCCGTTTCGGTCCTTGGGAAGATGCCATCGATTGGCAAGAAATCTTTCATTTTCCCGATTTTTATTTGGAGAGCATCAAAAATGATGAAGACATTGAGCGAGAGTTTGTCTATGAAATGCCCGCTGAGCTTCGATCAAAGTTCAATAAATCGGAAAATATCGATTTTGATGTCAAGGCAGAATATAAAAAGGTCTTCGCACAAGGACTCAAATCAAAATTGGTGCTCGAACGAAGCATCGAACAGCACGCCAGAATCTGTGTCGAGAACAGCGAAGATGTCTTCGATGCCCGATTATTGGCCAAAGAGCTCAAAGAAGAAATTGCCTACCGCGTGCGCCAGTATTCGTACTGTATCATGAACAATACCAAAAACTATAAAGAGTGGCTCGAAGAAGATTATGAACGCAAACTGCGCTCAAATATTTCGAAGAAGTTCGCCGAGATGATGTAATCGCTGGGTGAAGGGCAGAATTCAGAATTCAGAATTCAAATTCCAAAGTTCAAATTCCAAAATCCAAAATCCAAAACCCAAAATCCAAAATCCAAAATCAAACATCGAGCATCGAGCATCAAACATCAAACATCAAACATCAAACATCGAGCATCGAGCATCGAGCATCAAACATCAAACATCAAACATCGAACATCAAACATCGAGCATCCAACCCTTAGCAAATACCAAATGCCAAAACCCAAATTCCAACAGCTAACATCGAACATCCAACATCCAACATCAAACATCGAACATCAAACATCCAGCATCCAACACCTAACCATCAACCATTAACTACTAACTAACAACCCTTGCCTCCAGAACCCGAAAAAAAGCTCCTTATCATCGGCCACAATTGGCCCGAACCCTCGACCACGGCTGCAGGGCAGCGGATGCTACAATTGTTGGAAGCGTTTGCGGAAAAGGGATTTCGAATTTTCTACGGAAGTACGGCCTCCAAAACGGAATACTCCTCCGATCTATCCCCTTTCGGTGTTGCGGAAGTAACGATCAAGCTCAACGATTCCGGTTTTGATCGATTGGTTAAACAACTACGGCCCGATCTGGTCATCTTCGACCGGTTTATGGTAGAGGAACAGTTTGGTTGGCGGGTGGCGGAAAATGCCCCCGATGCCCTTCTGATACTGAACACCGAAGATTTGCATTCCCTACGCCATTACCGGGAAACCGCGGTCAAAAAACAAGAACCTTTCGATACGGGCCACTGGTTGGCCTCAGCTATGGCCAAACGTGAGATGGCCAGTATTTTTCGTTCAGACCTGTCCTTGGTGGTCAGCGATGTGGAGCGACAACTGTTGGTGTATAGGGTAGGAGTGCCCCAGACCCACATATTGCACCTACCATTTATGCTGCCGCCATTGTCCAAAGATAAAATCAACGATTGGACTCTCTTTCGGGCGCGAAGCGGTTTTGTCTGTTTTGGCAATGGTAGGCATGCCCCGAATATAGATGCCATCGTTCGGTTGAAAACAGCACTTTGGCCCAACTTACGAAAACAGCTGCCCCAAGCCATCTTGTCGGTTTATGGGGCCTATTTGCCACAGCACATTCAACAGTTTCATAATGAGACCGAAGGTTTTTTGGTCAAGGGATGGGTCGATGATCTAGATGCCGTACTTCAAAAGGCCCGGGTCAACTTGGCACCCCTCCGTTTTGGGGCAGGCATCAAGGGCAAGTTCATCGATGCCATGCAAAATGGGCTCCCCAGTGTCACCACGCCCATTGGGGCCGAGGGTATGCACGATAGACTGCCTTGGGCCGGGCATATCGCCAAAAACGACGAGGACTTCATAAAAGTAGCCGTGCAGCTTTACAACGACAAAGAGCAATGGCAGCTTGCCCAACAAAATGGGGTCGCCATCATCAACAAGCTGTACGCTGCGAAAAACCTGAAGGCGGTGCTTTTTGATACCCTTGCGGCCTTGACCTCGGACCTAGCCGGGCATCGCGCCCAAAACTTTATTGGGCAACTGTTGCGGCACCAATCACTGGCCGCCACTAAGTATATGGGCAAATGGATCGAGGAAAAAAATAAAAGGGACTAATCGATTACGGCATCTGCTTTTCTCAATGCGTCAACCGTTTCGACGCCCAATTGCACCATGTTGTTCTGTAGGTCGTCTATAAGGATGTTGGCCACATGGTCGCCCCCATATTTGCCCAAAGCGGCCACGCCCCAAACAAAAGGCCTGCCCACCAAGACAAAATCGGCACCCAGATAAAGGGCACGCATCACATCCAATCCCGTGCGCACGCCACTATCAAAAAGTATGGGCACCTTAGCGTTCACCTCTTTGGCTATCGCCGGCAATGCCCCTAGGGCGGTCACGGCACCGTTGAACTGCCGTGCCCCATGGTTGGAGACATAAATGCCGTCCATACCGCTATCGATGGCCTTAGCCGCATCTTGAGGGTGTAAAATGCCCTTTACCACCACGGGGCCGTCCCAGGCTTCCTTTAATTCTTTGCAGTAGTCCCAATCTAAGGTGCCGCCCAAGCGGTTGCCCACAAACCCGCTGACGAATTTCATATCGTTATTGTTGGTATAGTGTTCTACGGTGCGCAAGCGGGGCAGTCCGCGCAAGAGGGTTTGGTAGCTATAAGCGGGGTGGATCATGCCCTGCCAAAGCATTCGTGGCGTTATCTTGGGGGGCATGGTCAGCCCCGCCCGTTTACTGCGCTCACGTCTGCTTGCCATGGGCACATCGGCGGTGACCACCAAAGTATGGAAACCCGCTTCTTTGGCCCGCTGTAAAAGCGAGTTGCGTACGTCTTTATCTTTTGGGGGATACAGCTGAAACCAACCCATATCGCCCACATGCCTGCCCACCGTTTCGGGCGTCTCGGTGGCCACGGTACTCAAACAAAAGGGGATCTGTAACCGATGGGCGGTGGCGGCCAAATAGTGTTCGACCCTGGGCCAAAGCAATCCCGTCAGCCCGATAGGCGCCATACCGATGGGGGCGCTGTACGTTTGGCCGAAAAGGGTGGTTTGGGTGGTGGCCTCGAGCACCCCTTTGCAAAAGCGGGGCAAAAAGCGAATGTGCTGAAAGGCGGTTCGGTTGTGGTGCAATAGGCTTTCATCGCCCGTACCGGCATCTAGATACTCCCATGCCACATGGGGCACCCTCTTTTTGGCTTTTTGGGCCAGATCTTCGATACGGGGGTAGCGCTGGGCAAACCGCTCCAATTGCTTTTTATAGGCCATGGGTTGAAAATACAAGAAATTTGTAATACCCGTTCTAAAAATAATAGGGGAAGGTAAACCAGGGGATAGTTTCGTTGACGGTCTTGTGCACGGGTAATGCGAGTAAAACAGCTGATCTTCGGTAGGTGTAAAACCCAAGAAAGTACAAACCATTGAGATTTGCACTTTCTGAGCCCTTACTAATACGTACTTTGTTATGTCCTTTTATTTTTCATTTACTATTTCTAAAAGGATATGTGCCAACTTTTCAGGCTGTGAGAAATTTGGGGTATGACTTGAATTCAAGGAATATGATTTTTTCACTTTTCCCTTATACATTGACCTTTGTATTTCAATAGGTATGGCCCTATCTTCTGTACATTCAATGTAGTATTTAGAAACTTTGCCAAAGTTTTCTTCCGTTATCTGTAGCTTGTATGCCAAAGGGACTGCCGGTTCGGGGACGATATACGATTTTGCTGCGTCAAAAGCTTCTTTCGGAATATCATGTGCAAAAGCATTTTGTATCTCATCTTCTTTGATCAATGCATAAGTTTTATCCTCTGATAAATAAAAATTCTCAACTGCCTTAGACCCTTCGACACCTTGAACCGCTTCGAAGAACGAACCTCCGTTTGGCAGTAAAAATGCAGTAACATAAACCAGTTTTTTAACTTTGTTTGGCCTTAATTCTGCTACGCTGCTAACCGTAATTCCATTAAAACTATGTCCGACCAATATCACTGGTCCATCTTGCTTATCAAGAATATCGGTAAGGGTTTTAATATAATCCTCCATGGTAATAGTAAAGGGGAGTGTTTTATCGCTCCCATGCCCAGGCAGGTCTGGGGTCAATACCGTGTGACCATTTTCTTTTAAGATTTTGGCCACATTTTCCCATTGCCATCCACCCAGCCAAGCTGAGTGCACCAATACGTAGGTTTCTTTTCTGTTCATTTTTTGTGTCATTTTTTGTGCTTTTATTATTTGTTATTTACGTACAGCACAAATGTAAAATGATGTTTGGGGGTAAACCTGTACCTTTTGTTACAGGTCAGAAAAAAAGGGACTTTTAGAGAAGTTCTATTTGCTTAAACTTTAGTTTTACGATGCCTGACAGTTCATATTGTTTTAAGATTTTTGACACCACCTCCCTTGTGGTTCCCAATTCTTTTGCCAATTGATTATGGGAAAGGTCAATACTTTGGGAATTGTTTTTTTGGGCAAATGATCGTAAATAGTCGAGCAATCGTTTATCAATTTTATTGAACGCCAGATTTTTATACGAGTGAAGTAAATCTTCATAACTCATAATGAACGAATGGGTCGTAAATCTATTCCAAGATTTGTATTTAAAACTCCATTCAGAAACATATCTTACGGGAATCTTAATAATGGTGGTTTCTTCTTCCGTTTTTGCATTGATAATACTTTTGCAATCCCTAAAAGTTGCCGAAAGCGATAAAACACAGGTTTGAATAGGATGTACATAGTAGAGCAAGATTTGCCTATCTTCATTTTCCTGCCATACCCTAACTTTTCCCGAAATGACCAAGGCCAACCATTTAATGTATTTATGTTGTTCAACAATAAATGAATTTTTGGGCACTGTTTGCACGACCCCTGTTCTTTGAATGTCTTCTTTAAGATGCTCTTCTGTAATTGCCAAAGCATTGAATAGTAGATTAAATTCTGTCATTTGTTTACTTGTGTATAATGTTTGGGTATGGTCTTGTTTCAAGGGGCTATATTGACCGATGACGAAATTCGGTGATTTTTTACAAACTTTCACCTTCATAACTTGTAAGGTCTCAACGAATTATCAACAGCTGTCATTTCGAAATGAGTCCACCAGAGGTGGACGATTGAGAAATCTAGATTTCTCAGTCGCAAGCTCCTTCGAAATGACTGTCGTATGGATTTTCTATCCCTTCAACACTGCTTAAGGTTCAAAATAGTAGTGGAAAATAGCATTCTCATTATCTTTGGGCATACCAGATATACACCAAAATGAAAACACCACAGTGGCAGACCGCCATCGAATTTGAAGACATCACCTATAAAAAATGTGACGGGGTGGCCCGTATCGCCTTTAACCGCCCCGAGGTACGCAATGCCTTTCGGCCCAAGACCACCAGCGAGCTCTACAGGGCCTTTTATGATGCCCAAGAAGATACCTCGATCGGGGTGGTACTGCTCTCGGGCGAGGGGCCCTCGCCAAAAGACGGCAAATGGGCCTTCTGCAGTGGGGGCGACCAAAAGGCACGGGGCCATCAGGGCTATGTGGGCGACGATGGCTACCATCGCCTCAACATTTTGGAGGTGCAACGGCTCATTCGTTTTATGCCCAAGGTGGTCATCGCCGTGGTGCCCGGTTGGGCCGTAGGGGGCGGACACAGCCTGCATGTGGTCTGTGATATGACCCTGGCCAGTAAAGAACATGCCGTTTTTAAACAGACCGATGCCGATGTGACCAGTTTTGACGGGGGCTATGGCTCTGCCTATCTCGCCAAGATGGTCGGGCAAAAAAAGGCCCGCGAAATCTTCTTTTTGGGCCGAAGCTATACCGCACAGGCGGCCTACGAAATGGGCATGGTGAATGCCGTGGTGCCCCATGAAGAGCTTGAGGAGACCGCCTATGAATGGGCGCAAGAGGTCTTGGCAAAGTCGCCCACCTCGATCAAAATGCTAAAGTTTGCCATGAACCTCACTGATGACGGTATGGTGGGGCAACAGGTGTTTGCGGGTGAGGCCACGCGATTGGCCTATATGACCGATGAGGCCAAAGAAGGCCGCAACGCTTTTCTCGAGAAGCGAAAACCCGATTTCGGCAAGAACAAATGGATACCATAATAGTGTTATTTCTGGGCCTGTACTGAGTGTGGTCGAGCTACTTTCGACACGTTAACTACCTCTGGACAAAAATTCATGGGATTCCGCTTTTCAGCGGAATTAATTCAACTAACCGTTTTATGCAGACATAAAACAGAGTTTCATTAACTAAAAAGAGCCCTGTCTTTTTTGAGATCAGGACTCTTTTACGAGAACACTATATGAAAATGAA
>JANQOD010000048.1 GCA_028289745.1 Allomuricauda sp.
GCCCAAGGCTCTGGTCGATAACTGTACCTCGATCAGCGACAGCACCAATGAGACCATCAAAAAAATCAGGCTGATACCGAAAATCACATTGGCCCACACGTTCATCTCAACGTAGATCATGAACATGGAAACCGCCGCAAATAAGAAGCTGGCGATGGCGCTGGCCTGCATATTTTTAATGATGTTCAGTCGTTTTCGCAATGACTCGATCTGTCGTTTTAGCGGACTTGCCCGGGTTTCTTCAAATTGTTTGTGCAACTGTCTAATCAAGGCTGCAATGGCCAGATAACGGGCATTGTAGGCCAACATGGTCAACGAGACCGCAGGAAACAATAAAGCGGGAATGGTAAGGGTGAGCTGCATTATTCTATTTCAAATTCAATCTTTTCGGCAGTGCCATTGCCCGAAATGTCAACCGTATATTTTCCTTTGGGCAGATAGGTCTTTCCATTTTTGGCTTCCTTCAGCTCCATCTTGTTCTTTTTCAAAAAGTTTCTTTTGCCCTCTTTTGAAAACGCGACATCATAAGACAGTATATTGAGCCCTTTTTCTGCTTCTGTCTCTATAGCACCCACTTCGATGCCATCGGCTGTCAAGACCTTTACATTGAAAAGGCCCGGCCCTGAGGTAAAGAAATTCACATCGATCCCCGGGGTGTTCGGCTTGCTCCAAGAGCTCCAAGGGTTGCCCCAACGTTCAGAGTACTTGATGTTGTCGATCTTGAATACATATAAGTTCTCGGCCATTACCTCGGCGGTCATTTTTTGAAGGCTTGAAATATCGGCTTTGTATATACTGCGGCCATGGGTGCCCACCAACAAATGGCTGGCCTCAGGTTGAACCACTAGATCGTGAACCGCTACGTTGGGCATGCCATTTTGAAACAGTTCCCAAGATTCACCGCGATTGAACGATGCATACAATCCATTATCGGTGCCCACGAAGAGCAGGTTTTCATTTTCTGGGTCTTCGACCAAAGCGTTCACGGGTGAGTTGGGAATGTTACTTGAAATATTCTTCCAGGTCTTTCCGTGGTCGTCGCTCATATATACATGAGAAGTGAGATCATCCCACCGATAGCCGTTCAAGGTCACATAGACCCGTTCTTTTTTATGCTTGCTGGCGGCGACTTCACTGACCCACAGATCTTTGGGGAAAGCACCTGAAATAGGCTCCCAACTGCTCCCCGCATTTTCGGTCACATGTACCAGACCATCGTCACTGCCTACATAGATCAATCCGAATTTAAACGGTGATTCTGAAATGGTGGTCAAGGTACCGTAGGCGACATTTCCTGTTCTGCCGCCTTTGGTCAAATCACCTGAAATGGCTTCCCAATCGTCACCTTGGTTCATCGACCGGTGCAATTTATTGCTTCCGAGATATAGAATATCTTGATTGTGCTCGCTCAACAAAATAGGGGTTTGCCAATTGAAGCGATAAGGTGCTTCACCCAGTTCGTGCTTGGGCTGTATTCGGGTGTTTTTTCCTTTGTCAAGATCTAACCGAAAATAATTTCCGAATTGAAACCCCGTATATACGGTATTGCTGTTGCGATTGTCGATCTGTACCTGCATGCCATCACCGCCCATAATGCGTTGCCAGGGGTTTTTGCCCTCAGCGAGCCAGCGACTGTTTTCCTCGTTGTCATGGGCCCCTTTCCACACGCCATTGTCTTGCAGGCCACCGTATACGTGGTAAGGGTCTTTGTTATCTACATTTATGGCATAGAACTGACCGACAGTGGGCGAATTGTTCTTCATCCAATACTTGCCATCGTTATAGGTGATGTTGACCCCACCGTCATTGCCATTGATGAGGTGGCCCGGCCGCTTTGGGTTTATCCAGAGGGCATGGTGGTCGGCATGTACGTTTTCTTTGTCGATGGCCTCGTAGGTTTTGCCACCATCGGTTGACATGATTAGCGGTACCCCTGCCAAGTAGATTTTGTCTTTGTCATTGGGATCCACATCGATTTGCCCAAAGTAATAGCCATAACTGTAAAAGAGGTCATCGATATGGTCTTCGTTCATTTTTTGCCAGGTTTTGCCCGCATCATCACTGCGATAGACCTCGGCCCCAATAACAGGGGTGTCGAAGAGCAATGAATTGGCATTTTCAAGGTACTTGGCAAGGTCTATGGGTTGTACCGCACCACCGCGCACCATGTTTTTCACATTTTCGGCGCGGTACTTTTCTTGAAAGCCATTGGTCTTGAGAAAGTCATTCAATTCTTTATCGCCGAGGGCCAAAAAGGAAGCCTTGTCCATCGTTTTGAAATCTTCTTTGGTGAGACCTTCTTTTTTCTTTTCTTTAGGGGCCTTTTTTCGTCTGAATTGGCTGTCATGTACGGCATATACCGTAGTATCATCAAAAACGGCCAAGCCAATTCTACCGACCCCATCACCTGAGGGGAAACCACTTTCTGAGGCGGTGACCAGCTCCCAACTATTACCTCCATCAACGCTTTTGTAGATACCCGATGCGTTGCCGCTACCGGTAAAGTTCCAGGCTTTTCGGTCTTTTTGCCATGCCGCGGCATATTGGGTGCTAAAATCGTCAGGGGCATGCGCCAAGTCAATAATGCCGGTTTCAGCATTGACAAAGAGTGTCTTTCTCCAAGTTTTTCCACCATCGGTGGTTTTGTAAACGCCCCGTTCTTCATTGGGCGAATACAGATGGCCCGTTGCACCAACGACCACTTCATCTGGCTTGTTGTGGTTGATGATGATTCTACCGATATGGTGCGAATCTTGTAGCCCCATGTTCTGCCAGGTTTTTCCGCCATCGGTAGATTTCAAGATTCCTATGCCCGCATACGATGAACGAGACGAATTGTTTTCGCCCGTGCCCACCCAAAGAGTGCCATTTTTCCAGTCTATGGCAATGTCACCGATGTTCTGTGTGTCTGAGTTATCCAAAACTGGAGTGAAAGAAATACCATTGTCGCGGGTATGCCACAGACCGCCCGAGGCGTAGGCCACATAAAATTCGGTCGGGTCGTCGGGGTTGACATCCAAATCGACCACGCGGCCACTCATGATCGAAGGGCCTATGTTGTTTAGCGGAATGTTCTTGACCAAAGAAGTCTGGCCCATTTCAGCTTTTTGTTTCAGGGCGTCCATGACCTGCTCAGCCGATGTGGCGGGTTGTTGTGAAAAGGCCGTTTGAAAAATCAGAAAAACAGGAAGAAAAATAAGTGTTCTCATCTCGATTGGTTAATTAGCCCTGAAAGGTAGGAAAAGCAAGTTGTAGGAACAAGCCCACGAAGCCACCTTCTAATTCTGATGAAAATAAAATACACAAACCGAAATTTTGATAATATGGCAAAATTTGTGTTTATTTATTGATAAGTAACCATTAAAACTATAAATATGGAAGAGTATTTGCCATTGATCATTCAATTGATTTCAGGAGCCCTTGGGGGCAATCTGGCAGCAAAACTGTTGCCCAAGTTGAATTTGGGCACTTTGGGCAATTCAATCTCAGGCATACTTGGCGGTGGATTGGGCGGCTATATTTTAGGAGCCCTGGGCTTGGGCACTGATGGCGGTATGGATGCCGCTGGTATTTTGGGAAGTGTTGCCGGTGGAGGTGTCGGTGGCGGCATAATCATGGCCATTATCGGGGCCATAAAAAATGCCATGTCAAAATAATCAATGGACACACATTTTTTCAAAGAGGGCCAACTGCCCTCTTTTTGTTTTGTCTCCCTTGGGCAAATCGCTACTTTTGAAAAAAGCAAATCAAACGATGAAATACGATCCAATACCTAGCTCATTGTTCGTTAAAAACCGAAAAAAGTTCATGGCGCAGATGCGGCCCAAGAGCATTGCCGTGTTCAATTCAAACGATATTTACCCCATCAGCGCAGATAGCACCATGCCTTTCAAGCAGCACCGTGATATTTTTTATTTAAGCGGGGCCGACCAAGAAGAGACCATTTTACTTCTGTTTCCCGATGCGTTGAACGTGAAACATCGCGAGGTGTTGTTCGTTCGAGAGACCAATGACCATATTGCCGTTTGGGAGGGGGCCAAGCTGACCAAAGAACAGGCTACAATGGTTTCGGGCATTGAAACCATTTATTGGCTCGACGATTTCGACAAGGTCTTCTTTGATTTGATGACAGAGGCCGAGACCATCTATTTCAACACGAACGAGCACTATCGCCAAGCTGTGGTGACCCAGACCCGTGAAGACCGTTTTATCGAAAAGTGCAAAAAAGATTTCCCGGCGCACCAGTGGGCAAAGAGCAACCCAATTTTGCAAGAGATCAGAGGGGTCAAAGAACCTGAAGAAATAGAACTGATGCAACAGGCCTGCAACATTACCGAAAAGGGGTTCAGAAGAATATTGAAATTCACCAAACCGGGGGTTTGGGAATATGAGCTGGAAGCGGAGTATCTACATGAGTTTATCAACAACCGCTCTCAAGGCTTTGCCTATACGCCCATCATAGCCTCGGGAAAAAATGCCAATGTGCTGCACTACATCGAAAACAACCAACAATGTAAAGACGGCGATCTGATTTTGATGGATGTTGGTGCCGAATACGCCAATTATTCCAGCGATATGACCCGTACCATTCCTGTGGGCGGGCGGTTCACCAAACGTCAGAAAGAAGTGTACGAAGCTGTGCTCAGGGTCAAGAATGAAGCGACCAAAATGCTCATACCGGGCACGATATGGGCCGAATACCACAAGGAAGTGGGCAAGGTCATGACCTCAGAATTATTGAACTTGGGGCTGTTGGATGCCGCAGAGGTGAAGAATGAAGATCCCGATTGGCCCGCCTATAAAAAGTATTTTATGCATGGTACCAGCCACCATATCGGGTTGGATACCCATGACTATGGCGTTCTAAAGACCCCTATGAAGGCCAACATGGTGTTTACCGTAGAACCGGGCATCTATATTTCTGAAGAGGGACTCGGCATTCGTCTTGAAGACGATGTGGTCATTCAAGAATCTGGTGAACCGTTCAATCTGATGCGCAACATCCCCATTGAGGTGGAAGAGATAGAAGAGTTGATGAATGGGTGATGGTTGTTTGTCAACCGTCGATTGTCATTTCGAACGTATGTGAGAAATCTATTTTTTGAAAATGAAAGTGTCATTGTTTTTTCTTTTACAACAGCCCGATATCGACAAAAAGATGCAAGAAGCACCCAATAGCGCTTACGAGATCGGGGTGGTCATCGGGTCATACCTGCCCTTTGTGGCATTGGTGGCTATTGCTTATGCGATTTATTATTATCAGAAAAAGAAAAGGGGTTCAGAATGACATTGGCACCAACAAAAGTGATCAATGCCGGTAGTACCCATCCCATATGAAAACCCGAAAGCGGAATCCAATTTTTAACACTTTGCAAGGGTGCTATAAAACCAAGGCTTGAGAGAAAGTCGGGAATACTGAATAAAATGGTCATGGTGACCGTCGACCGAAAAACTTTTTTTGAAACCCATTTCTCGGGCAATACGTTCAAAAAGATCAACACGATGGTAATGGGGTAAATGAACATCAGTGCCGGTATGGCCACGGCAATGATGTAGTCGACGTTGAACCGGCCCATCAAGACCCCAAGGGCACAACCCAAAACGGCCGTGATCGTGTAGGCTTTTTGCGAATCATTGAACCGGCCCTTGACAAAATCGGCAGTACCGGCAACGATACCCACGGCGGTGGTAAAGCAGGCGAGGCTCACCAGAACACCCAAAAAGAGATTGGCCGTATTGCCCATGGTCTTGAGGCCAATACCGCTCAAGAGGGCCGTTCGGCCAATGTCAGGTAAAAATTCACCTTGCATGAGGGATCCAGTCAAAATGAGCCCGGTATAAATGAGAAAGAGCCCGAGACCGGCCAACCATCCCGCCTTGGCGATAAGGGTTCTTTTGACCGCATAATCGGCCTTGGCGTTCTTTAGGTTGATAGAGATGATAATGACCCCGCCAACAACCACTGAACCGATGGCATCAAAAGTTTGGTACCCTTCCAAAATGCCATGAGAGAACGGATGGTGAAACTCAGAACCTCCAAGATCAAAATCCATAGAAAAAACAGCAATCCCGATAATACAGAATAGGATAAGGATAATGGCCGGGGTCATGAGCTTTCCGATGATGTCCAGTATTTTTGAACGGTTCATTACAAAAAGAAAGACCAAGGTGAAATATACGGCGCTTGTCAACAAGGGGGAGGATCCAAAAAGCGGCGAGACCCCCATTTCATGGGTCACCGATGCGGTTCGTGGTGAAGGCAGGCCGATAGAGATGACGTATACCAGATAACAGTAAAATAGGCTGAAGGTCGGGGATACCTTTTTTGCAAAATCGTACATGGTGCCTTGCAGCCTTGCATGGGCCAAAATGCCCAAAATGGGAATTAAGACAGCAGAAAGACAAAAACCCAGTGCCACCGACCACCAAAATTCACCTGATCTGAACCCCAACTGGGGCGGTAAAATGAGGTTGCCGGCGCCAAAGAACAAAGAAAAAAGGGCGAACGCGACTACAAATAGTTGCTTTTTTGGGGTCAAAGGCTTGGTTTTGTTGGGAAAGATAGGTCAAATATTGTATATTGACATCGGTATTGTTTTGACCCTGTAGGTGAACTATATCAGTAGTTCATCGAAAAAGAGCCGATACAAAAAATAAAAGCCGTATAGCAGCGTTGCTGTTTTAAACGATAACATCTAAAAACCACTTTCAAACGTATCAACAAATAGTGAATTAGCATTATCGGTCCCCAAATCGTACAATGCGCTCAAACAAACCGACTTATGAAAAATAGGACTTCGTCAAAAGGCAACTTTTTCAGTGCCCTTTTCTGCAGTATTTTTGGCCATCATTATGTAGTTTCGAGAAAAGTGACCGAACACATTAAAGAATACAAGTGCCTGCATTGTCAGAAGCAGGTAACCACCGATGCCAGTGGTAAACTATCTACGCTTACGCCCCAAATGCACGAAATCAACGATGCCTTGCAAGATATGTACCGTAAGCGCAGTGGCCGTATGGTGCAGAATGTGGCTTAATCTTGAAATGAATTCCACCCCTGTGCCTTAAGGGAAATTTTGGTATCGGCCCTAGTGATCAAATGGGCCCCTTCTTTTTTGTCGGTCATATGCCCGATGACCGTCAGGTTCGGATTACCCTTTATCTTATCGAAATCTTTTTGGTCGATGGTGAACAATAGTTCATAATCTTCCCCTCCG
Source organism: Allomuricauda sp. (assembly GCA_028289745.1). Lineage (GTDB taxonomy): Bacteria > Bacteroidota > Bacteroidia > Flavobacteriales > Flavobacteriaceae > Flagellimonas_A. The sequence continues at coordinate 7,218 of JANQOD010000048.1, forward strand.
CTCAATATGATCATTGTACTGTCCATTTTAAACTCCTCGGCAGTTGATATTACAGTGGGATCAAGCGGCAGTTTGTCCTCGAACAGATTACAGCCTACCTCACTTTGCTCGCAGAGGTGCAAAATTTCAGACGAAAGCCCATCACTGATGTCGATCATTGAAGTGGGCCGTACTTCCAGTTTTTCGAAGAGTTCGATAATGTCTTTGCGGGCTTCGGGCTTTAGCTGTCGTTCAATGATATAAGAATAGGGCTCCAGATCAGGTTGGCTATTGGGGTTTACCTTGAAGACCTCCTTTTCACGTTCTAGTACCTGCAGTCCTAGATAAGCACCCCCCAGATCCCCAGAAACCACCAAAAGATCATTGGGTTTTGTGCCCGAGCGGTAAACAATGTGTTCTTCAGGGGCAGTACCAAGTGCGGTAACACTGATGAGCATGCCCTTTGTCGATGAAGTGGTATCGCCGCCTACCATGTCAACACCGTAAACCTTACAGGCAGTGGCCACCCCGGCATAAAACTCTTCTAAAGCCTCAAGTGAAAAACGGTTCGATACCGCTAATGATACCGTAATCTGTGTGGGCAGGGCATTCATGGCGCAGATATCAGAGAGGTTTACGATGACCGACTTATAGCCCAAGTGCTTTAAGGGCATATAGCTAAGGTCAAAATGAACACCCTCGACCAGAAGATCGGTTGAGACGATAGTCTTTTTGTCTGCAAAATCAAGAACGGCGGCATCATCGCCCACGCCTTTTATTGTTGAGGGTTGTGTCAACGAAAAGTTCTTGGTCAAGTGCTTGATGAGGCCAAACTCTCCCATTTCTTCAAGCGATGTACGTTTATGGTCTTTATCTTCGAGCATTTTGCAAAAATACGGCGGACAAATATAAATCGTATCTTTAAGATAAAATTGCACGACCCCATGAGACTTTTTTTGTCTGTCTTTTTGACCGGCCTCTTTTTGTTCGGCTGTTCTGTTGATGGAGGCAATGACGATATCGCCATAATCGATGATGATTCAGGGTCGATGCCCGATGACAGCCCCGATATCGGTGCCGGAAACACCGCTAATTTATTTACCCCATGTGAAGGGGGGTCGGCCGCAGGATTTGCATGTCAAGGCTATGACCTTGTGCTTCAAATGCCTCTAAGTGCCTTTAATGCTTCGCGTGCCAATGATATTTGGGGGTGGACCGACCCAGACACCAATAACGAATATGCGTTGGTAGGTCTTGACAACGGCACGGCCTTCGTTGATATCACCGATGATCAAAACCCGGTATATCTAGGAAAATTGGCCACTGCCACGGGCAGCAGTATATGGAGGGATGTCAAAGTATATGGCAACCATGCCTTTATCGTGGCAGAAGCGGCCAATCATGGTATGCAGGTGTTTGATTTGACCCGATTGCGAAATATTGCCGATGCTCCGGAAGCATTCTCTTCAGATGCCAGGTACACTGGTATCGGCAATGCCCATAACATTGTCATCAATGAAATGGTGGGCTTTGCCTACCCGGTGGGCACTGATAGAAACGATGCGTTCAATGGAGGGGCACATTTCTTGGATATCGCGAATCCGACAAGCCCTGTAGGTGTTGGGGGATACGGCGATCGAGGGTATACCCATGATGCACAAGTAGTGACCTATAACGGTCCGGATTCGGATTATACGGGAAGGGAAATTTTTATTGGGGCCAACGAAACCCAAGTGATCATTGCCGATGTGACCGATAAAGACAATCCGGTCGACATTGCGGCATTGGGTTATCCGCTAAGTGCTTATACGCATCAAGGCTGGTTCACTGAAGACCAACGGTACTTCATCTTGGGAGATGAACTCGATGAGGTAGACTTTGGGGTAAATTCAAGAACCTTGGTGTTCGATTTTACCGACTTGGATGCTCCTGCATTGCATACCACCTACACGGGTCCGACCAGCGCTATCGACCATAACGGCTATGTGTTGGGCGATCGCTATTATTTGGCCAATTACACCGCCGGTGTCAGAGTATTGGATATTT
>JANQOD010000135.1 GCA_028289745.1 Allomuricauda sp.
CATGCAACAAAGCATCGGGCATCAAAAGGCAGTCTACATCAATACAGCCCACGTATCGGTTTTTTGAAAGATGCATCCCAATATTGAGCGCATCTGACTTGCCCCCGTTTTCTTTGTCTATTACGGTCAGTTTTGAGAAGGTGCGACGTTTTGATTTATAGATGCCCCTGATCGGTTTGGCCTTCAAATTGGGATCAATGGCCCACTCTACCCTTTCAAGGTCATAGGCCTCGATCATTTTTTGAAGCGTGTTGTCTTTACTGCCGTCATTGACCACCATTACCTCATAGTTTACGTATTTGAGCGATAAGAGCGATCGAACACTCTCTACAATGGTCAGTTCTTCATTAAAGGCCGGCGCGATGATCGTAATACCAGGTGCCAAAGGCGATGCCATTACTTTTGACAGGTCACCAAAACTGTTTTTGTTTCTATAGTGGATGGAATTTCGAGTGGACAGGTAGCCCATAAAACTGAACGCCACGAACAATACCGTGGTAAACATCAAAAAGACAATATTGATGTACTCAAGAATGATATTGAACAGTCCGCTATCCATTCTTTTTTGTTTCTTTTTGTTCAGAAAAAGTACTGTCTTGGTGCAAGAAAAATTCGTCGGCCAACTCGAAATTAAGCTCGTCATCTTCTTTTCTTGACGGGCCGATACCGAATTCATCGTGCAGAAAACATAACTCCATGGGCATCAATCTATCTTCTTCAGATTCCCCAGACTCATCAGCTAGGGCCATATCTTCAAGTTCTTTAGAATGCGACTCTTCTTTTTCATTGGTTACCGGTCTGATCGTCGATTGTTCATGGTCTTCTTCGCTCAAAGGTTCTTCAGAGGTCAATTTCTCAAGTAGCTTTTCTTTGGCATATTTGGCCTGCTTGGCCAATTTTGGATCCCCATCTTGAGACAATTCTTCGAGCATGGCCAAATCGCGTTCATCGCCCACTGAAACCATTTCTTTCAATAGGGCCATTCTTGAAACTTGATCGGTCGCATATTCAAACAACGGAAAGAAAATACTGTCGTTTGCCTCTACCAACAGCTCTTTTGAATCGTAAAACGGTTCTTCTTCAACGGGTGGTATTTCTTTGGATGGGCTCTTGAGGTTTTTGAGCATTTTGAATATGCGGAAACCTGACTCTGAGCTTTCTTCCTGCTCTATCAAATCTTCCAATACGGGGATATCGCGATCTGAGTTGGAAACTTCCAAGGTGTCGATGAGCATTTCCCGCTCTGGGGGCGACATTTTTTGGTATTCTTCCTTAAGGTCATTTTCACCCTGTGGTTTCTGCTCTTCTTCGACTTCAGCATTGACCAGACCCAGCTGCGTGTTGATGGCATCATCAAGGCCTTGTTCGATTGGGCCTATTTCGAAATCAGTCTTGTCATGGTCAAGTGCCATGCTTTTTTCATCATTTTCTTCTTGCTCCTCTTCTTCGATAGAGATGGTCAAAGGGTCGATTTCAAAGACTTCAATATCTGCCAAAAGCTCATCATCAATGCTATTTTCAATCGGTGCCTCACCTGAATCTTCAACAGCATTATTTTCCTCTTTGGCCTTTTTCACGAGACCCTTCAGTTTTTTGTCCAATCGGTCTTTGGCATCTTTCTTGAATTTAGACATGATATCCTTGGTCGGAATAATGGTATCGGGCACCAAATCATTGATAGCCGTCAAGGCCTTGGTACGCACCATAAAGGATGACTCTTGTTTCTCTACCTTAAGTAGAAACTCAATCTCACTTTCACTGCCCAGGGTGGCGATAGCATCCAAAATCTCAATTTTGACCATTTCACTACAGCTTCGAAATACGGCTTTTAATGGTTTCAAGGCTTTTAGCATGCAAAACTCTTTGATACAGCAAATAGCTTCAGATTTTATATGGTCGTCTTTGTGTTTGATCAGCTCAATGATCGATTTTTCGGCGTTATTTTGGTTGTAGTGCCGCATCAACCTAAGGGCAAACAATACCACATCCCGATTTCTGGAAATCAACCATGTAGCGAATCGGGGTGGGCGAAAATTCTCCATATCCCTCAGTTCTTCCATTATTTTCAGTTGTTGCCATTCTGATATGCCGTATCGGGTGGTATCCAAAAAATGACTAATGCCCTCTGGTCTCAACGAAACCGTAGAAATCTCTGCTTGTTTTCGTATGGCACTGCGGCGGTCATTCAGAAATTTGGTGATGAATGGATAGGCATCTACCCTTTGCATTTGGGTCAGCTCGAGAATACCTTGTGAAACAACCTCCCACCGCCAACTTTTCAACTTTCGATAGGCATCAAGGTGAAGCCCCAATTCATCATACAGCCTGTGCAGTTTTTTTCTGGTCTCTCCCGATACATCTTTCTCTAAATCCAACAAAATCTCAGATAGTATTTTTCTAAAGGCGTGATTTTTCAAGGCGTCCCTGATCTCGATTTTCAACTGTATGTAACCTTTTTGCTCTTCTACTGGCCCCTCACCGTCATGAAAGAGAAAGTTGCTGATAATCGGGGCCAGTTCTTTTTTCTTTACGGACAGTTTTTGAAAGTTGAGTGAAATCTTTCTTTTGAAAAAGAAAATAAAAAAGAAGTACAAGGTGCCCAGCACCATGAACAAAATGGTGAGATCCCAAAGTAGATCGGTATGTATATGGGGGACGTTGATGAGTGTTGGTTTAGTGGTTTGGCTTGTTTGGTTTGGTTTGGTCTGGTCTGGTTTGGTATCTATTTTATCAACTGGTATTCACCGCCTTCAATGCCCGTGAAACCCTTACCAATAGCTCAGAGGGGCTTATGGGCTTCGAAAGAAAATCATTGGCGCCCAATTCAAAGGCGTTGAGAATATTCTCATCATTTGAGGCCGATGATATAAGAATGATCGGCAGATTGGCTTTCAAATCATTCCTGATATGACCGACTACCTCAATACCCGAAAAATATGGCATCATAATATCGCTGATGATGATATCGGGCAATGCCTTTTCAAGTGATTGCCTAACCTCTAATCCGTTTGACACAATACCCACTTCATATCCTTCTTTCTCTAACCAAAACTGCAGCAAAGAGGCAAGCATCTCATCGTCTTCGGCCAATAGAATTTTTCTTTCTTTCAAAATCCAGTTTATATTTCTTCTTTTTGCATTCGCTTGTACTCACCGTCCATCTGTTTTTCGAGAACGGTATATTCTTCGATGAAAAGACTGTACAAGAAGTTCATATGCTTTTCGTCTTTATCGGTTTTACTGGCGAGGTGCAACTGCTCCACGATCTGTAGCAGGCCACTGGCCTTCATCATTTTCAATCCAGATTTTATTTTGTGGCAGGCAAAACCTAGGGCTTTCATGTCATCATTGATCAAATGCACTTTGACATTGCCAACAAATTCGAGCACGTTTTGTTTGAACAACCGAATCAATTCTTCCAACAATGCGGTCTGGCCCATGCATTCTTGCAACAATCCCTTCAAGTCAAAACTTATCTCAAGGTCTTTAAATTGTGATTCGATTTCTGCGGTCGTGATCTTTGTTTCCATAACTATGCTATTTTGTATCCCTTTTTTGGATTTTAGTGGTATTGAGCACATCTCCAATAGTATTGGAGACCAATTGTATTCTTTTCAGAAGTATACGCTGCGTTGGGTCTAGGTTTGATTCCCCTAATAGTACGATCAGTTGTTGAAGTTCGTCCAAAGACACTTTCGACTGCAAAGCTTTCGATTCTAAAGCCGTCTTGGTAGACAGCCGCTCGACTGTCAAATCAGTCTCGACCTGGCCAAAAATGTTCTGGTAGAGCCTTTCTTGTAACACCGTGTAGTGCCGTTTAAGTTGTATGGCTTCTGAAATCTTTAACTCTTCGTAAGAGAAATGTTCGAGTTCGGTCCCTAGTCTGTCCAAATGGTTGAGTAGCCTCATCATCAAAATCTTCGTCTTGCATTCAATCGCTTGGCACTAAGTACTTCATCAAAGAATGGTAAAAGGGCCTTGCGTTAAAAAACTGGTAGTTACAGCGTTAAAACTCCTCATTTAACTTAGTCCAAACAATTATTTGTTATGTGGTTTCGCAATTTTGTTGTCAATTCGCTTTATTTGTAGGTGTAAAATTTTTCAAGTTGCGGGTTCACTATTTTTTAATCGTCTTTTTTCTTCTGGTCTCATGCGCCGAAAAACCAAAAAAACCGGAAGATAGTTTGTTGGAAAAGGCAAAAGGGATCCATTCAAGGGTCATTACCATTGATACCCATGTCGATATCAATGTGAAAAACTTTACCGATAGCATCAACTACACCCAAAGACTAAAGACCCAGCTCGACCTGCCAAAAATGGTGGAAGGTGAATTGGATGTGGTCTGGCTCATCGTCTATACAGGGCAAGATTCACTGAACGCCGCGGGCTATGCCAAGGCCGAGGCCAACGCGATGGCCAAGTTCGCTGCCATTCACAGACTTTGTGAAGAATATGCACCCGAACAAATAGAATTGGCCCAAAGCTCTGATGATGTCAAGAATATCATGGCCAAGGGCAAGTTGGCAGCCATGATAGGTGTTGAAAATGCCTACCCCGCTGGGGATGACCTCTCAAACTTCAAAAAATACCATGAAATGGGTGCGCGCTATGTATCGCTTTCCCATAATGGACACAGTCAGTTTTGCGACTCAAATACGGGTGAGGAAAATGACGAATGGTTACACAATGGTTTAAGTGAACTGGGTAACGGTGCTGTAAATGAGTTGAATAGACTAGGAATAATGATTGATGTTTCACACCCCTCAAAAGAAGCGATGCAACAAATGGTCGCCCTTTCAAAAGCCCCGATCATCGCGTCACATTCTTCGGCAAGGGCACTTTGCGACCATAGTAGAAATCTTGATGACGAACAATTATTGCTTATGAAAGAAAATGGTGGCGTGGTACAGACCGTGGCTTTAGGTGCCTATTTGAATGCAGAAAAACATGAGGCACGTTCAGCGTACCTGAAGAAGGTCTATAAAGAAGTTGCCGATTCATTGAACATCGAATGGTTTGAACGTTCGCAATTCGGTCAAAGTC
>JANQOD010000067.1 GCA_028289745.1 Allomuricauda sp.
AACTGCTGGGTAGGCCTTTTACAAAACAAGAACTGATCGCATTTGCGATGCAGGGCGAAAAAGTGGCCAGTGGGGTGGCCCATGCCGACAACGTGGCCCCGGCGATTTATGGCGGATTTACATTGGTCAGAAGTTATGATCCTTTAGATGTAGTGCCGCTCCCTGCACCAAAAGAATTGTTCGCAACGGTCATCCATCCGCAAATAGAAATCAAAACAGCCGATTCCCGAAAGGTGATAAAGGCCAATATTTCCCTAGAAAAGGGAATCAAGCAATGGGGAAACCTAGGGGGGTTGGTCGCGGGGCTCTTCACCGAAGATTATGGTTTGATTGGGCGCTCGCTTGAAGACCATATCATAGAACCCATCAGGTCGATTTTGATTCCGGGATTTGATGAAATCAAAGAAGCCACGATAACGGCGGGTGCACTGGGCTGTGGAATATCGGGTTCAGGCCCTTCAGTTTTTGCATTGAGCAGGGGGATCCAGACTGCCGAAAAGGTAGCCAGGGCCATGAAAAAAACGTATGTGAAATTAGATGTCGATTTCGACGTACATGTGTCCAAGATCAACACTGAGGGAATCAAGCGCGTCAAAGCAAGCTCATGAGATATTTAAGCCTGAACGACAAAAACCATTTGGCCAGTTTCAAAGAAGCCGTGACAAGGGGTATTGCACCTGATAAAGGACTGTATTTTCCAAAGCACATTGAACCACTGCCATCTTCGTTTTTTGATCAACTGGAAAACTGTGCAAACCACGAGATCGCTTTTCGGGCGATTCAACAATTTGTAGGTGAAGATATTTCAAACAACGCCCTACAAAAGATTATTGCCGCTACCCTTGATTTTGAATTTCCATTGGTCACCATTGAAGAAAATAGTGCCACGTTAGAGCTTTTTCATGGTCCGACCATGGCGTTCAAAGATGTCGGTGCCCGGTTTATGGCAAACTGTCTTGGACATTTTTCAGAAACCTCAGATGAAGAAGTGACCGTCTTGGTCGCCACATCTGGCGATACGGGCGGTGCGGTAGCCAATGGTTTTTTGGGTGTTGAAGGCGTGAAAGTTGTGATTCTCTACCCCAGTGGCAAGGTCAGTGACATTCAAGAACGCCAATTGACCACCTTGGGCCAGAACATAACCGCCATCGAAGTTTCGGGTACTTTTGATGATTGCCAGCGCATGGTCAAAGATGCCTTTTTAGATGTGGATATCACCGAGAAAAGAAAGTTGACCTCGGCCAATAGTATCAATGTGGCCCGTTGGTTGCCCCAAATGTTCTATTATCTTTTTGCGTACCGTGATTCGAAAAAGCACAATATGGATATGGTGTTTTCTGTGCCCAGCGGAAATTTTGGCAACATCTGTGCAGGTATGGTGGCACAGCGATTGGGCATGCCCGTGAAACACTTTGTGGCCGCGACCAATGTCAATGATGTGGTGCCGAAGTATATGAAGAGTGCCGAATATAGCCCCAAACCATCGATAGCCACCATCTCAAATGCCATGGATGTTGGCGACCCCAGCAATTTTGTGCGAATCCGAAACCTATTCGAAAACAATTTTGAGAAGCTACAGCACTATCTTTCCTCCTTTTCCTTTACCGATGCAGAGACCAAAGCCGCCATGCTCGATGTGTATGGTCAAACGGGCTATATGATGGATCCCCATGGGGCCGTGGGGTATTTGGGACTGAAAAAATACATGGAAAAAAATCCGGATGTCTTCGGCATCTTTTTAGAAACCGCCCATCCCATTAAATTTTTGGATGTGGTCAAAGAAACCCTAGGTGTTTCCCTTGATATTCCGCCACAGATCCAAAGGGTCATGGACAAAGGGAAAATCGCAATTCCGATCAAAAAATATGCTGAACTCAAGAATTTCTTGACCGGCTAAAGCATTTTGGTCAGTTTGCCAAAAAACTTCTAAAACGTAGCGGTTGTCCTCGTGGTTACGACAATATTTCAATACATTTGCGCAGCCAAAAGAAGCATATGAAAGCGACCGCATTGACTGGAACGCATAAGGCACTTGGGGCCAAAATGGTTGAATTTGCAGGATATGGGATGCCCGTATCTTATGAGGGGATAAATACCGAGCATGAAACCGTTCGCAAAGCTGTGGGCGTTTTTGATGTTTCGCATATGGGCGAGTTTTTGATCGAGGGCCCAAATGCATTGAACCTGCTCCAAAAGGTGACCTCTAACGATGTTTCAAAGTTGACCGTGGGCAAGGCGCAATACAGCTGTCTGCCCAATGAGACGGGCGGTATTGTCGACGATTTAATCGTGTACAGGGTAAAGGAGGAAACCTATCTACTGGTGGTCAATGCATCGAATATCAAAAAAGACTGGGAACACATTTCAAAATACAATGCAGCCATTGGGGCCGACATGCGCAATATATCTGATGACTATTCCCTATTGGCCATTCAAGGCCCGAAAGCAGTGGTTGCCATGCAATCGTTATCTTCCATAGATCTATCAAGTATCAAGTTCTATAATTTTGTGGTGGGCGACTTTGCGGGCATTGATCATGTCATCATTTCTGCTACGGGCTATACAGGCTCGGGAGGCTTTGAGATTTATTGCAAGAACAGCGAGGTCGAACAAGTGTGGAACAGGGTCATGGAGGCCGGAGCAGATTTCGGTATCAAGCCTATCGGTTTGGCGGCCCGTGATACCTTGAGACTTGAAATGGGTTATTGCCTCTATGGAAATGATATTGACGACACTACCTCCCCATTTGAGGCAGGTTTGGGCTGGATTACCAAGTTCACCAAAGATTTTGTCAACTCAGAGGCCCTTGCAAAACAAAAAGAGGCAGGTGTGGACCGAAAGCTGATCGGATTCGAAATGGACGAAAAGGCCATTCCCAGACATGGGTACGATATTACCGATGCCGAAGGCAATCCTATCGGCAAGGTAACTTCGGGCACCATGTCGCCATCGCTTGGGAAAGGTATCGGTCTGGGCTATGTTTCGACTGCCCACATCAAAGAAGGAGGGCAGATCTACGTTGCCATTAGAAAAAAATCTGTCTCCGCGACCATTGTCAAACCCCCATTTTATAAAGGTTAGTACCGAATGCCTGAAAAAAAGAAACGGTTAGAGCGGGAGAAAGGCAAAAAAGTACTGATTTTGGGAGGAAGTGGCTTCATAGGTTATGCACTGTATAAAGAGCTGTGCAATTACTTTGATACCTACGGCACGTATTTTTCCAATAAAGCCTTTAAAGACAATCAGCAGTTTTTCAAATACGATATGGCCGAAGATGATGTATTTCGCATTCTTCAGCAAGTAAAACCCAAATGCATTATTTCGGCCCTTAGGGGCGATTTTGCTGCCCAGATACAGGCGCATCAACATTTGGTCGAATATGTGGCCAACCATCGGTGCAAGGTATATTTTCTTTCTTCGGCCAATGTGTTCGATGGATATAGTAAGTTTCCCTCATACGAACATGACAAAACGCTGTCAGAGAGTATTTATGGCAAGCTTAAGATAAAAATTGAAAACATGTTGCTGCGGCTGCCCGAGCATAAGATCGGTATTTTTAGGGTTCCCATGGTATTTGGCAATACCTCCCCCCGAATCAAACAAATAAAAGCAGCTGTAGAAAATAATGAGCCCGTAGAGGTATTTCCGAACTTGATATTGAACGTGACCAATGATGACCGATTGGCGCAACAAGTACATTATCTGATCAATCGCGACAAAAGCGGCATTTTTCATTTGGGCAGTAAAGATTTGATCCACCATGAAGAATTCGTGAAAGAGATCATCAAGCGCATGGGCAATTTTCACCCGATTCTCAAACGGGTGTTCACCACCAATGAAGATCGTTATTTGGCCGTACTACCCAAAGACAACAAGCTGCCCAAAAATCTACGTATCAGTTGTCAAGAAATCATCGATCACCATCTCATGATCGAATGAATTTGTATTTTTAGGTACTATGGAAAAATTAAGCGAACAGCAAGTAGATGAGCAATTGGCCGATCTCAGCGGATGGAACCAAAAAGATGGTGCGATTACCAAGACATACCGATTCACCGATTTTAAGCAAGCTTTTTCGGCAATGACCCGTATCGCATTTGAATGTGAGGCGATGAACCACCACCCTGACTGGGAAAATGTATACAACACATTGACCATTCGTTTGAACACCCATGACGCGGGAGGTATTACCAGGAAAGATATTGAACTGGCCAAGACCATTGAATCGCTCATATCTGGCAATAACTGATTTCAGCACGACTTGTTTTCAATAAATTCACTAACACTTCATAGGCAACTCTAAAAATGGGAAGAGCATTTGAGTTCAGAAAAGCGCGAAAATTAAAGCGTTGGGCCGCTATGTCAAAGGCCTTCACCCGAATCGGAAAAGATATCGTGATGGCGGTAAAAGAAGGGGGCCCCGACCCTGATGCCAATGCCAAACTGCGTGCGGTGATACAGAATGCCAAGGCTGTCAACATGCCCAAAGACAATATTGAAAGGGCCATTAAACGCGCTTCTGACAAAAGCCAAGGTGACTACAAAGAGGTGCTGTTTGAAGGTTATGGTCCACATGGTATCGCCATTCTGATTGAAACGGCTACGGACAATAATACCAGAACCGTGGCCAACGTCCGTAGTTATTTCAATAAATGTGGGGGTAGCTTAGGTACTTCAGGTTCGGTAGAGTTCATGTTCGACCATACCTGTAATTTCAGGATCGATGGGGAAGGAATCGACCCAGAAGAATTGGAACTTGACATGATTGACTTCGGAGCGGAAGAGGTTTTTCTTGATGACGACGGCATTTTGATCTATGCCCCCTTTGAATGTTTTGGGGCCATTCAAAAAGAATTGGAATCGAGGGGAATGGAAATTTTGTCCTCAGGTTTTGAACGTATCCCACAGGTCACTAAAGAGCTTAATTCTGAACATGTAGAAGACATTGAAAAGCTTCTTGAAAAGATAGAAGAAGACGATGATGTACAGAACGTCTATCATACAATGAAAGAGTAGGCATGTTAAAGAAAATCGGTTTCGGGGTTTTATTGGTCTTTTGCATGGGCTGTGCCACCCATGGGCAGCTGATTGAAGATTCACTTCAAACTTCTGTCATTGAAAACCTGCGCTATTACCTCTATTTTCCGGAAGAATACGGGGCAGAAACCGAAAAGGAATTCGGGCTGTTGCTCTTTCTGCATGGGGGAGGGGAGTCGGGTGCCGATCTCGAAGAAATCAAAAAAAATGGTCCGCCCAAACTATTGGTCGAGGGCAAACAGTTCCCCTTTTTGGTGCTGGCCCCCCAAAACCCATATGAAAAAAGGTTTTGGAACATTTATGCGGTCAACCAATTGCTCGATTCGGTAGTGGCCGAACATCGTGTGGATAAAGAAAGAATTTATCTAACGGGGCTCAGTCGTGGTGGCAGTGCCGCTTGGGACATGGCCGTACAATATCCCGAAAAATTCGCTGCTCTGGCCGTGGTCTGTGGTATGGCGCCAATGCCCTACGCCCATTGGCTTGACAAAGACATGCCGATTTGGGTGTTTCACGGTGATCTAGACCCTGTGATTCCGGTATCAGAGTCAGATAATATGGTCAAAAAATTGAAAGAAATGGGCCATGATGTACAATATACCCGCTATAAAGGAGTGGGGCACAACTCATGGGCCAAAGCCTACACCACCGAGGCACTTTATGAGTGGTTGAACAGACAAAAACGAAAAGACCGATGATCAGATTTTTCTTTTTTGCAGTATTGATCTTGTTTTGTTCATGTCGGCAACATGATCAAAAGAAACCTATAGAAACAATACAACCCCAGACGATAGTAAAAGACAGCGTACCGCCACACAAAAAAGCTCCTAAAATGAAGTTCTTCGCAGGATTGGCCGATACCACCTTCGTACGGCTGGCCGATTTCAGTGACGATTTTGTGTACGATATGCGCTACGCTACCGAAAACAACTTTTTGAAGGCCAAAGTATATGACTGTGCCGAGTGTTATGTCCGTGTCAAAACGGCAAAGGCACTTATCACTGCAAACAGGGAGTTTATGGACAAAGGCTATAGGGTCAAGTTTTTTGACTGTTACCGCCCCAATTCGGTGCAGTACAAGATGTGGGAGTTGTTTCCCAACCCGCAGTATGTGGCGAACCCAGTGAAAGGTTCAATCCACAACAGGGGTGGAGCGGTTGATGTCACTTTGGTCGATATGGATGGAAATGAACTTGATATGGGTACCGATTTTGATTTTTTTGGGCAAAGGGCCCATCACGACTATACCGATTTGCCCGAAAAAGTATTGGCCAATCGCAGATTGTTAAAGGAGACGATGAAAAAACATGGGTTTTGGCATATCCGAACCGAATGGTGGCACTATAACCTAACTGTTGGCTCGAATGACAAAGTGGCCAATTTCAAGTGGGCATGCCCTGATTACGTTTGTGGCATTTGATGACAATCGGTCTTCCATTCAAATCTGTGGTGAAAAATAGATAAACTGCCCCACCATCTTTGATGTTGTGTTTTTTACGGATGGCCGCCACGGTTTCAGAGAAATTGCGAACCGTAATATTCGCTTTGTCCACGCCTAGTTCGCGAATTGATTTTTTTCCATAGGGTATGACCGATTCTACCGCGAAACGCCTTCCAGGGAAATCGATCAAAACATCTGAAGTATAGAGATGTGAGTGTTCATGCAGCTTTTTAAGGTTGAAGAGGCCCCCGATATTTTTGAATGCCCCTGCCTTTAAAATAGCGGCATTCGGCTCATATAGATAGTTCTTCGGAAGCGCAAAATTGACCGTGGCGCTTTTTTCTTCCGAAGGCAAAAAAGAAAAATGCCGTATTGTATCGCCCACAAGGTTTGCGGTAGTGATTCTCGGTTCGTCTGTCTGGCCTTTCTTTAGTATCCAAAGCAATTCTTTCATCTCATTTTTTACCGCTACCACATGAATTTCAGCAACATGTTCCAGTTCTTTGATGCCCTGTAAAATGTCCAATAGGGGCGAAGTCTTTATCATCACATTTTCGGTCTTCCCAAAAAACGTATTCAGATTTCCGGCAACGTCGGGCACACAATCTTTCAAAATAAACACACGGCCTTTTTTGTCATCTCTTCGTGACGGATCTACAAAGATCCATTCGACCGTACCGTTATTCCCCTTTAAAAATTCAACTCCATCTTGATTGTGGAAGGAAACATTTTCCACTCCCAAAACTTCAAAATTATGGGCAGCGATTTCTGAAAGCTCCGTATTGATTTCACAATGTATGACCGAGGTCATCTGCTTGGCAAAAAAGTAACTGTCGACACCAAAGCCCCCGGTGATATCGACCAGTGTTTTTCCACCTACCAAATTCGATTTGTAGGCGGCCGTGGTTTCTGACGATGTTTGCTCGAGATGTAGTTTTTTCGGATAGTGGATTCCTGTTGTTTTGAACCATGTGGGCAGCTTGTCTTTACTCTTCTTCTTACCTTCAAGCTGTTGTACCAGCTCTTTTTGGGAAATACCATCAAAAAGAGGCTTTTTTAGCAATACTGACACGATGTCAGTATTCCAATTTTTTTCTATAAAATGCTGTACACCAGTTTTTAAAATGTATTTATTCAAACTGATACTATAAATTTTTGGTAAACTTTTTCACGAAGCTGTTATCGGCCAAAAATTCTTTCAAAATGACCTTTATGGCCGTATATCCAGGTACGGCGACGATCATTCCGACGATACCAAAAAGCAGTCCGGCGATGATAATGACCAAAAAGATTTCCAGCGGATGTGAACGTACGCTGTTCGAAAAAATGAAGGGCTGTGAAAAGAAATTATCGACCAACTGCCCGATGACCAGACCAATCAGCACATAGCCCGTTTTTGGCAAGATGATCGAGCTGAAATCCATTCCCAGATTACTGGTCATGGTCAGGGTGATCATAATGACACCCCCTATTATGGGGCCGATATACGGAATGATGTTGAATAGGGCACACAAAAAGGCAATCACAATGGCATTTTCGATACCGACGATCAGCAAGGTAATGGTGTAGATGACAAAGAGAATGAACAACTGTAACAAAATTCCGGCAAAATAGCGAGAAAGCAGTCCGTTTATTTTGTCTATTGATTTGACCAAGTTGCTTTCACGATTGTCGGGTACAAATGTCAATAGGCCGTTCTGCATCAATTTACTGTCTTTTAAAAAGAAGAAAGAGATGAAGAGAACTGAAAAAAGGCCAATGCTCAAGGTGCTGAGCACGTTTACGAACGAA